>CALRLS020000578.1:0-3497 GCA_943368815.1 Cyanobium sp. NIES-981 | reverse complement strand
TATGGAGTTCACCTATACCTGAACGTGGGCCGGACGACAACATTCTGATGTCATTGGCAATTTTCATCAGACTTACCGCTACTGTTTTCAAAGCACCATGTGCTTCCACAATGGCATCATGCGCTGCTAAGGCCTCAAATTTATTTTCTGCGGTTACAAAAGGTAGTCCTGTAAGGGCTGCAATATTGTTAGCTACTGATTCTGAATAGCCTTCCGGTGTATTAATGCCTGTTCCTACTGCCGTGCCGCCAAGAGCCAGTTCCGAAAGATGCGCTAATGTATTTTTGATGGCTTTCAAACCATGGTTTAATTGAGAAACATAGCCTGAAAATTCCTGACCTACTGTCAAAGGAGTAGCATCCATAAAGTGGGTTCTGCCGATTTTTACCACATTCATAAATGCTTTCGATTTTTCGGCTAATGTATCACGCAATTGCTCAATGCCTGGAATTGTAATATCAATCAACATTTTATAGGCTGCAATATGCATCGCTGTCGGAAACGTATCGTTCGACGACTGAGATTTATTCACATCATCATTCGGGTGTAAGAATTTTGTTTTGTCGCCCAATTCACCACCTTGCAACACATGCCCGCGATACGCAATTACCTCATTACAATTCATGTTCGATTGCGTGCCTGAACCTGTCTGCCATACTACCAAGGGGAATTGGTCGTCTAATTTCCCCTCCAGAATTTCCTGACAAACCGTACCAATCAAATCCGCTTTTTCTTTGGGCAATACACCTAATTCGTGATTCGTCAAAGCCGCACCATGTTTCAGGTAAGCAAAAGCTCTGATGATTTCCTTAGGCATTTTATTAATATCCTGAGCAATTTTAAAGTTTTCGATAGAACGTTGTGTTTGAGCACCCCAATAAACATCAACAGGCACATGAACCTCGCCCATTGTATCTTTTTCAATTCTGTATTGCATAATTTTTTAATGAATTAGAAATGTACCTGAAAGAATTATGCTGCAAAAGTAAATCAGAAAAAGAAAGACTGTTAGTTTTTTTTGTTTTTTATCGCAGCCAGCAATTTAAATCCTAAACAACTTCAATAAAAAAGGCACGACTATACGTCATGCCTTGGGGTATCTTCATTGAGATAATTCAGTTATCGTATGTTTTTGCACAGAGCGCAAAAATATAATGCTTCAGTGTTTACTGAAACTTACTAATTTGATTTACAGAAAATATCAGTTTAGTCTGAATGGTGCAATTAAGCTGAACTCAGGAATCAATACTCTTATTTTCTTTCCATCGGCCAGGCGTTCCATTACATAAGAACCTGACATTTTGCCGATAGAAGATTTCAGACTACAACCTGAGACATACTCATGGCTTTCACCGGGTTCAATAACAGGAGTAAGGCCAACTACGCCTTCGCCTTCAATTTCCCGCACGGTTGCATTTGAGTCGAAAATTATCCACCTTCGTCTTTGCAGTTGTACGATGTTATCGCTGTGATTTTCTATTCGGATTCGGTAGCTAAAAACAAAATGTGACTGATAGGGGCTCGAATATTCTGGTTGATATTCAGTTAGCACACTAACCTTTACGCCCTCAGTTGATGCCGTAATTGTGGTCATAATTTATAGTAGATTCATCTTTGGCAAGATTAATGCCAGTGTATTTTTTGACAATTTGGGAAATCGCTTTGTAAAGTAACGAATTAATCTAATAAAAGACTATTTTTTTTGAAAAAAGTTCTCAAATGGAGGCATGAAAGCGCAAAAAGGGGTATTTTTACGCAAATATACAACTAAACCGACCTTAAATCAATTAGATTAACATGGATGTAAAGATTGCAGATAGCTGGAAGTACCGACTTGCAGAGGAATTTCAGAAAGAATACTTCAGGAATCTGATTGAATTTGTGCGCAATGAATACAATAGCGGGGTATGTTATCCACCGGGTAAATTAATATTTAATGCTTTTGATAAATGCAGTTTTGAAGATACCAGAGTAGTTATTCTGGGGCAGGACCCCTATCATGGACCAAGACAGGCCAATGGCTTGTGTTTTTCGGTCAATGACGGTATCCCTTCACCACCCTCACTACTTAATATTTTTAAAGAAATACGTGATGATGTAGGCGTACCTATTCCAAAGACCGGAAACCTCGAAAGATGGGCAAATCAGGGTGTTTTATTGCTTAACGCTACCTTAACAGTAAGGGCATCCGCAGCAGGCTCGCATCAGGGAAAAGGCTGGGAGACATTTACGGATTCAGTTATCAGATGCCTTAATGATGAGAAAGAGAGTATCGTATTCTTACTTTGGGGAAGATATGCGCAGGAGAAAGGCAAAATAATCAATGATAAGAAACATCTTGTTTTAAGAGCAAAACACCCGTCACCCATGTCGGCCAATGGCGGTGGCTGGTTTGGTACCAGACATTTCAGTCAGGCAAACAATTATCTGAAGAGTAGGGGATTGCCTGTTATTGAGTGGTAAATTTAATGGCTTGGGTTCGTCTTTTCGATAAACCCAAGCCATTAAATTTAAGCACTATAAATCATGAAATAAATCTCTTATTTCATTAATCAATTTTGTAAACTCCGGCAATTTTCTAATATCTTCATTCCACGCCAGCCCTTTTTCTAAAAGGTCAAAAGTATATTTGATTTTTGCACCTGAAACAGGATTATTCTTTTTGTCTTTCTCCCTGCCCATTAACCATAAATTATCTGCAATAGCAGTGGTAGAAACAATATCATGCGAAACAATGATAATTGTATTATGCTCATCCATGTTTGCAATCTCCACTATCATTTCGCTTACTTCCTCTACCATGTTAATATCAAGCCCACTGAAGGGTTCATCCATTAACAAAAAGTTATCAGTGCAAAGTAATTGTTGCGCAATAGCTACGCGCTGTTTTTGTCCTCCTGAAAGTTGCGCAGGATAGGAATCCTGATATGAAGTGAGTTTGAAGCGATTAAGTAAATCAAAGATTTTGGCCTTACGTTCTTCGTCATTTTTATAATTTTTTGCCGCCCCAATCTCTAAATTGCCTAATACGGTTCGATGCATAAAAAGTGGATAATTCTGCTGTACTACACCTGCACAGCCAGCATGAGCCGGCTTTTTGTCTTTACCGTAATACACATTACCGGAAGTAGGCTTAAGTAGGCCAGCCATAATTTCAAATAGCTTGGTTTTTCCAATACCTGAAGGACCTAAAAAACCTACTATCTGCCCTTGAACACTCCCCGGACGAGTCGCGTCTTTTACTTCAGCATTAACGTTTTCCAGAATTACGTTATCACCTAAGGTAAGATGGACCTTGTCTACTTTTAGTAATGTATCTTTATAAGAATATTGAGTCATTATTTTTCAAGAGTCATTTTTGAGTAAGGGAAGAAAAACTCACGCAGTTTGCCGAGTATATAATCTAAGAAGATGCCCATTAATAGTATAACCAACTGAATTGCGAAAACATCCGACAATCGAAGCAATTTGTTATTATTAAGCAATAGCACACCTAT
>CALRLS020000577.1:0-3526 GCA_943368815.1 Cyanobium sp. NIES-981 | reverse complement strand
AGATGTTACATCGGTAGTTGCACAGCAGCGCTCAAAGACAGAATCGATTGTATTAAACGGAGGCGTACAAAACCGGACTTTCGAAATCCGTGCTGATAGTTATGAAGAAAACAGGCACTTCTTTCTGGCTCAGTTTTTCCGCAATAATTATGAAAGAGCCCTGCGTAATCTGCCTTTGATACTGTCAGGTGTAAAAATTACCCGTCTGGAAGTATATGTTACTAACCGTACCAATACGGTGGAATCTATGCGGAATCTGATTGCTTTTACTGACCTGGGGGATGGAACCAATACTGCTGTGCCTGTAGACAATGCCAATAAAACTGAGATAGTTTATAAAAGCCTTGTTAATAACCCTGGATTCAGAAGAATTGATTCTACAAGTTCATCTACCATTCTGAAAACAACACTCGGATTTAATAAAGGAATAGACTATGAGATTCTGAGAGGAGCCAAACGCCTTACTGAGCGCGAATACAAGTTCCATCCGGAATTAGGGTATGTTTCATTAGTTACCCCCCTTCGCAATGATGAAGTGCTGGCTGTAGCTTACGAATATACCTATAATGGTCAGGTGCATAAGGTTGGGGAATTAACTGAAGACTATTCGATTCTTCCGGAGAGCGATGCAATTATGTTGAAATTGCTCAAATCTTCTACTATCCGTAACCGCACAAATGCGCCAATGTGGGACCTGATGATGAAGAACGTTTATTCATTGGGCGTTCCCGGAGTCGGAAGACAGGGTTTCCAGCTAAGAATTATATATAAGGATGACCGGACAGGAAACGATAACCCGAACCTGCAGGAAGGAACAAACCTGAAAGATATACCTTTAGTACGGGTAATGAATCTGGATAACCTTAATCCGAATAATGACCCACAACCGGGTGGCGATGGCAATTTTGACTTTATAGAAGACGTTACGATTGATTCGAAAATGGGGAGAATGATTTTCCCTGTGCTTGAACCCTTCGGCTCAACTCTGGCCTCAAAGTTCACTGCAGGTGAGAAGGTATTGAGTGAAAAATATGTTTTCAACGAACTGTATCGTACAACACTTGCCGATGCACAACAGGTAACTACCAAAAACAAGTTCTTTATCCGAGGTAGTTTACAGGCAAGTAGTTCATCAGAAATAATGTTGCCGTTGGGGGCTTCGGGGCAATCAGTAAGAATTTTTGCAGGGGGTGTACAATTGCAGGAAGGAGCCGACTATACCATTGAACCACAATTAGGCAGAATCAAGATTATTAACCAGAGTGTGCTGAATTCAGCCCGCCAGATCAGAATTGAATGGGAACGTCCCGATTTATTCAATACCCAGATCAGAATGATGCTTGGCACGCGCTTAGACTATAACCTCAGCAAAGATATACATATAGGCGCTACAGCAATGGCCTTGCGTGAAAGCACGCCTGCATTTATGACCCGTATTGCCATCGGGCAGGAACCTGTCAATAATACGATTGTAGGACTTGATATTAATTATCGTAAAGATGCAAGGTTTCTGACCAGATTCCTGGATGCGCTTCCTTTGATACAAACCAAAGAAATGTCGTCCATCCAGTTTACAGCCGAATACGCCAAGTTATTCCCTTCCGTAAATAATAAACGTATCAATGGCAATGCCATGATTGATGATTTTGAAGCAACCAGAAACATCAATGACCTTACCCGCCAGCCGACAAGATGGCGCCCGGGTAGCGCTCCTGCATCGTTTCAGGTGGATCCCATCGGATTTAAGCACAATGATAAAAGAGCTAAAATTTCGGTTTATACCATAGACCAGACCATCTATTATGGTGGAAGCGGAGGCTTTGGCGGTGATGTCAACTTATTACCCGCCCAGGTGACAGAATCAGCCAGCAATAACTTATACGAAAAAGCTTTCAGACCACAGGAGATTTTCCCGGGGCGGTCTATCCCGACCTTTGGCCAGGGGGTGCCTGCTGCTGTATTGGATGTTTCTTATTTTCCGTCAGAAAGAGGGATGTACAACTTTAATACAAACCTCACAAATGACGGCTTATTACAGAATCCGAAACAAAACTTCGGGTCGATTATGAGAGGCATTACGGCTGATAATGATTTTGATAATTCAAATACCGAATATATAACTTTCTGGCTACTCGACCCTTTCAAAGATGTGGTAAGAGACGGGGCTCCTAATGGTAATAAGACCAATACAACCGGTGGTAAATTGAAATTCCATCTGGGTGATATATCTGAAGATTTTATTCCTGATGGCAGAAATAGTTTTGAAAACGGGTATCCTGCCAATGCAGCTGTCTCGGACCTGTCGAAGCCCGACAAAACTGAATGGGGTTTTGTGCCTAAAGTACAGTTTATTACTGATGCATTTGATAACCAACCGGGGTCAAGAGAAAAACAGGATATAGGCCTGGATGGTTTAAGTAATGAACAGGAAAGGAGTTTTCCGAACATTAAAAGTAAATTCCTCGACTTAATTAATTCAAACGCTAGAGAAAAGGTAGAAAAAGACCCTTCCGGCGATGATTTTAAATTCTTTTCTGACCCAAGCTTTACTGCAGAACAATCCTTATTGGAACGTTTTAAACACTATCTGGGTGTTGAGAACAACTCACCACAAAGTAATACTACCTCTACTACAAGCCCGACATTAGCCAATTCAGTAGCGCCAGATAAAGAAGACATTAACGCTGATAATACCATTAATGACGTTGAGAATTATTATGAGTATGAAATAGACCTGATGCCAAACAAGCTATCGGCAGGTAATGGTTTTATCGTTGACCAGGTTAATGTTCAGGGATCGCAGGCGACCTGGTACCTTTTCCGTGTGCCAATCAAACAATTCACCCGTAAGGTAGGCGATATTAACGGATTCAAATCGGTTCGTTTCATGCGTATGGTGCTTACCGATTTTCAGCAACCGGTCGTTTTACGTTTTGCTTCGTTGCAGTTAGAGTCAAACCAGTATCGTGTGTATGATAAAAGCCTGACGCAGTCCGGCGGTTTGACTGAGGTTCCTGAGCCATACGATGCCAAGTTTAAAATGGGTGTAGTAAGTATTGAAGAAAACGGCTGTGCTGAAGATGGGCAGGCCTGTAATATCAAACAAGGTAAAACACCCTATAAAGTTCCGCCGGGATTCATCAGAGACCAGGATATTACACAACAACAATTTAATATAAAATTCAATGAGCAATCAATGTCGCTGGCTGTTACAAATTTACGTGATGGCGATTCGAGAGGGGTATTCCGTAATACCCGCATTGATATGCTTAATTATAAAAGACTAAGATTGTTTATTCATGCTGAAAATGATGCCAACGACGAAAAAACAGTTGGTGGCGCTTTTATCAGATTCGGAACCGATTTAAGTCAGCACTATTATGAGATTGAAATCCCTCAGTTAAAAATTACACCTAATGGCTCGATAGATGAAAATGTAATCTGGCCTAAAGAAAACTTTATTGACCTTGCCCTGCAGGACTTAATATCATTAAAAGGTGAAAGAAACCGAAGGGCAATTAGTTTT
>CALRLS020000576.1:0-3527 GCA_943368815.1 Cyanobium sp. NIES-981 | reverse complement strand
AGCTATAAGAAGAGACGATTTGCGTTGACTGATATAATCATTCCCATAAAAAAAATATTCACCATGCACGATAAATGAACAATCGATTTCAGTAAACTGAATAATCGATTGAAAACTACCGCCGCCATATCCTGTTTTTCCTGTACCAAAAAGTTCAATTTTTTGAAAAATATGAATTGATTTATCAAAATAATAGATACCAGGTGGTAGAAATATAGAATAGTTTATGTTACTGCTATCAATAACTTTCTTTTGTGCTTTATGTATTGCAAAAAAATTTGCATCCCTGGCTACCTGTGTATTCTCATTAGGAATAGCACCAAACTCAATGCTTGTAATATCGATAATTTCCATTGCTCAATTAGTTAGGTTTAAAACTTGCCAATGTTAACAATGCAAATACCACAACCCAAACTAATTCTATTTTACGGTAACTGTAGCTTTAAAAATTGCTTTATGGTTATTCATATTACTATTCTTTCTAATAATTATAATTTTTCTAGTATTAGCTACTAATTCTATGATTTGAGCATTCCACTTTAAAATCTTTAAACTACACCAGGATAAGGAATTATATAAGTTGTCTCTTTGTTAAGAATGAAAACCACAAAAATGTCAATCACCAAAGAATCAGAATTAGAGGGTATGAAAAAAGTGAGTGCAGCCGTTGCAATCACATTAAAAGAAATGAGAAACTATGCTAAACCCGGCATGTCCACCAAAGAATTAGATGATTTTGGCGCCGGAATATTAGCTGAAATGGGTGCAAAACCTGCACCCTCACTTACCTATGGTTTTCCTGGCGCAACCTGTATCAGTGTCAATAATGAAATTGCACATGGGATTCCGTCTGAAAAAACAATCTTAAAAGCAGGTGATTTAATCAATATTGACGTATCAGCAGAATTAGCCGGGTATTGGTCAGATAACGGTGGTTCGTTTGTATTGGGGGAAGATACCAATGAACATCAATCTTTGGTAGAGACCTCTAAGCGGATACTAAAAAAAGCCATCAGCCAGATAAAGGGTGGGGTAAAAATAGCGGATATTGGCAGACTGATAGAAACAGAAGCCAGAAAATCAGGTTATAAAGTCATAAAAAATCTTACCGGACATGGGATTGGCAGAAGTCTGCACGAAGAGCCGTACGAAATTGCGAATTTCTATGATAGATACAATTCAGGCAGATTCAGAAAAAACTCGGTAGTAGCCATAGAAACGTTCATAGCTACTCATTCGACTATGGCTGATACCCAAAGTGATGGATGGACATTAACTGGCAACAAAGGCGGATATGTGGCTCAGCACGAGCATACCATTGTAGTAACAGCAGACAAACCCATCATTCTTACTGAGATGAATGGGATATGGGGATGAAATATTGAGTGATTGAGTGATTGAGTGATTGAGTGATTGAGTGGTTAAGAAGCTATTTATTTAAAACTGTATAGAAGTTTAGTATAGTAGTAGATAAGACCCTATAGACCACCAAACGTCATATAGTTCAAAAATAATCATTCACTCAATCGCTAAATCACTCATTCACTAAATCGCCAAATCACTCATTCACTAAATCACTAAATAGCTAAAGCACATGGAATACAGACAATTAGGGGCATCCGGTTTAAATGTTTCGGTATTAAGTTTTGGTACTGCTACTTTTGGTGGCGGCGGTGAATTTTTCAAGGCATGGGGAAGCACCCAAGTAGAAGAAGCTACCCGGCTTGTTGATTTATGCCTCGAAGCAGGTATCAATTTTTTCGATACAGCTGATGTTTATTCACAAGGATTATCAGAAGAAATACTGGGTAAAGCCATTACCGGAAAACGGGATCAGTTAATCCTGTCAACCAAAGCTACTTTTACTTTCGGAAAAGGGCCGAATAATCAGGGCTCATCCCGCCACCATCTCTTAAAACAGGTCGAAGGCAGCCTGAAACGCCTTAATACCGATTATATTGATGTTTACCATATGCATGGCTTTGATGGGGTTACGCCAGTTGAAGAAACTCTGCGCACACTCGATGATTTGATACAAAGCGGTAAAATAAGATACATTGCAGCCTCCAATTTCTCGGGTTGGCATCTGATGAAATCGCTGGCTATTGCTGAAAAATATGGCTGGAATCGCTATATAGCACATCAGGTATATTATGCACTTGCCAACCGTGATTATGAATGGGAATTAATGCCTTTAGGTATTGACCAGAAAGTTGGCGCCATTGTGTGGTCACCGCTTGCCGCAGGTCTTTTAGGTGGCAAGTACAAACGTAATCAGCCAAAACCTACTGATACCCGCACAGCACAGGGAGGCAGCCCCATTCCGGCGACGGTGGTTGATGATGAGCTTCTATATAATGTAGTTGATGTATTGGAAGAGGTAGCTGCCGAAACCGGAAAAACCATTGCTCAGGTAGCCATTAACTGGGTATCGCAAAGACCAACTGTATCTAGCATTATTATTGGTGCCCGAAATGAAACCCAATTGAAAGAGAACTTTGCCGCCGTAGGCTGGAATCTCACTACTGAGCAAGTGCAAAGATTAGACAAGGCTAGCGAAGTGCCACCAGTCTATCCGTATTGGCACCAACGTCAGAACCTGACATTGAATCCCCCACCAAAATTTTATTGAGGATTAGCATTAAACGTTTTTTTACAATTTCAGCGAGGCGGTATGACCGAACTTTGTTGAAATTTAAAACCAAATAAAAAAATGTTTTCGCTCAATCAAATTAAAGAAGCACACGCTAAAGTACGCAGTGGGGCAGATTTCCCGAAGTATATTCATGAGATTGCTCAATTAGGGGTATTAAGCTATACTACCTACGTTAATGATAGTCATACCGTATTTGTTGGTTCCAATGGCTACACGCTTAGTTCTGAAGCCAAATATGCGGCATTGCCCATCGCTGCTGAAAGTAAGCCGGAAGAATTTCAGCATTATCTAAAAATTCATCAGGGAGCAGAAACAGACTATGCAACTTTCTGCAGACAATCAGCTGAAACAGGTGTAGAAAAATGGCTTGTTGATATACTCAATATGACCTGTACCTATTTTGATACAGAGGGCAATAAAGTATTGGTTGAGGTGATTCCGGCTGTATAATTTATGCGTTTATAAAAAAGATGGTAGTATAAACCATCTTTTTTATAAACCAGATTCATTTGAGCCTGACAAATCTGATGTTCTTGATTCTTTCACCGTTCAGATAAAACTGGTTGTACCCATCAAATTGAAGTAAATAATTCCCGGTTAAAAGACTTCCCGGCCGAATCAATAAACCTAAATTACTATTATTAATCTTCACGGTGTAATCTTTATTAGTCTTATGGTTTATTTCGATTTTCACTCCAATTTCTTCGTTAATATAGATTCCATTTAAAGACTGAAAACTGAAATTTGTCCAATCTGTATCAGGTCGCTTAAGCGTATATGGTGCATGTGTCGGGTAATAAGCTGTAACTTCCATTTCCCCCAATAAGTTACGCTTAAACTCCTGCTTAAAAGCAGGGTCGTAAACCTGTTG
>CALRLS020000575.1:0-3531 GCA_943368815.1 Cyanobium sp. NIES-981 | reverse complement strand
AGATTATTGATTTTAAAGGGTATTTATTCAAACAGGCTTTGAATAGATACCCTTTTTTTTACCTTTGAGGTATAATTTTTCAGCCCTTTATATAATTCAAAAAATGGAAGAACAGAACTACAAAAACCACGTACGATATTATGCCCTACACCATTTTGTTTTTTATCCGGTCGTTGGTTTTTTAATGGGCTTGTGTATCTATTTTAGTACACAGCACGAAGAGCAGAGATTAATCTGGCTCATGTTGGGCCTCATTTTATTTATCCTAATGTGGCTTTCTTATATGCTGCGCCAGCATTATGCATTGATGAACCAGGATAGAATAGTCAGACTCGAAATGAGGTTCCGGTACTATGTTTTAACAGGCGAAAGATTAGAACCACTGGAAGCAAAACTTTCACACCGACAATTATTAGCCCTGAGATTTGCCTCTGATGAAGAACTTGTAGAATTGATTCATGAAGCCATCGATATAAATCTCTCATCAAGCGAAATCAAAAAATCAATAAAGAACTGGCAGCCTGATTATATGAGGGTATAGATAGAAAGGCTATTATATATGCAACCAAAATTGAATTTTATACGCTTTAGAAAGACCCATCCACTAAACCAGTTAATAAATTTCAGACCTGCTTTCAGTTTTCAATAGCAAATTTGCCTGCTACATTTTATCTTTACACTGTTTAACCCTCGCATTACATTGAAGATACCCGGAGCATCTCTGATATTGGTATTGGCGGCAAATCTGCTTTTGTTTTCATGCAAGCCTGATTTGCCCGATGAGGTATCTATGGCCTACAAGGAACTCCCTGACGAACTCGATTATAATCTTCATGTAAAACCCATCCTGTCTGATAAATGCTTTGCCTGCCATGGACCGGATAAAGCCAAACAAAAAGCAGGATTAAGGCTTGATTTTGCCGAATTTGCCTATGCTAACCTGGCTGAAAACCCCAATAAGGTAGCCATAGACCCCGGAAGTTTAGAGGGCAGTGAAGTCTTTCAAAGGATTTTATCAAAAGATGCCAATTATGTAATGCCCACTCCTGATTCTCATCTTAAACTGAGTGCCAAAGAAAAGGCTATATTGGTTAAATGGATTGAAGATGGTGCTGAATATCAACAGCATTGGGCATTTATTAAGCCTGAAAAAAAGAACCTGCCTGATGTCGAAGATGAAGGTTGGGTGAAAAACCCTATAGATAATTTTATTCTGGCAAAACTGGAAGAAGAGAAACTGCAGCCCTCAAAAGTGGCAGGCAAGGAGTTATTATTACGCAGAGTCTCACTTGACCTTACGGGCCTGCCACCAACATTGCAGGAAATAGATGCTTTTCTAAAAGATAATAGTCCCAATGCTTACGAAAAGCAGGTTGACAGATTGCTTGCTTCGCCGCATTATGGCGAAAAAATGGCTGTCGACTGGCTGGATTTAGCCCGGTTTGCCGATTCGCACGGCTATACTGTTGATAGGTTAAGGGATATGTCGCCCTATCGGGATTGGGTGATTAATGCCTTCAATAAAAATATGTCTTACGAAGCTTTTGTGCATCAGCAACTGGCCGGAGACTTAATGCCAAAGCCTGACAGAGATATGATTATTGCTACGGCTTTTAATCGCAATCACCAGCAGAATCTGGAGGGGGGTATTATTGAAGAAGAGTTTCAGACCGAATATGTTGTTGACCGGACCAATACTTTTGGTGATGCTTTCCTTGGGCTTTCAGTAAGCTGTGCCAAATGCCATGACCATAAATTTGACCCTATTTCCCAGAAAAACTATTACGAGCTTTTTAGTTTTTTTAATAATATCAAAGAAGCCGGACAAATTTCGTGGGATGGAGCCTTACCAACCCCGACTTTATTTTTGCCCACCAAAGAGCAGGAAAAAATCATTGACTTTATTAATAATCGGATAAAAAAGCAGGAAATTGAGGTTCATAAAGCGATAAGTACTTCAAAAACTGATTTTGAAAACTGGTTAAAAACATCTCCACTCAAGAAACTAAGTCAGGAGAAAATACCACGGACAAACTTATTGGCTCAATATACTTTTGATGATGGGACTTTGAAAAATGCCCTCAATCGCAAACAGACCGGTAGTATGAAACGTGAATCCGGCTCAGATGGAGACGCACCTGTTTATGAAAAAAGAGACAAAGGCAAATCAATGCTGATGGATGGAGATAATTATCTCGATTTGAATGGGGTGGGAGTGTTCCGGAAGTCAGAGCCGTTTACGATTGGTCTTTGGGTATTTGTACCAAAAGATTTGAAAGAGGGAGTTATCATCCATAAAAGTCAGGCTGAAAGGCTTTATAACTTCAGAGGCTTTCATTTATATCTGAAAAACAACAGATTGGAACTCAATATGGCGCATACTGGTCCATCAAATGCCATCACACGTATTTCAAAAGAGCCTGTTCCTCGCGAAACCTGGATTCAGTTAACAATGACTTATGATGGTTCGTCCAGAGCTAATGGCTTCCGTTTATATCAGAATGGCAGAGAGTTGATGATGGAAACCACTATGGACCAACTCACCAAAGAAATTCTGTTAAGTTCCTCTACGCAACCCGGCTTGCAGATTGGGGCGTGGTGGCGCGGCTATGGATTTACACAGGGCAAAGTAGACGATATTGTGGTGTATGACAGAGTGTTGACACCATTTGAGTTAAAGGTATTAGCCGGAAAAACAAAATGGGAAAATGTTTCCGGTAATGGACCCGAATTAAAGGAGTATTACCTTTCCGCCATTTCGCCGAATGTCATCAAAGCACAAAGCGATTTGAAGCAAACCCGGACTGCCTTATCTGATTCGATGGAAAAAATAAAGGAAATCATGGTGATGCAGGAAATGCCAAAACGCAAAAAAGCATATATACTGAAACGTGGGAATTATGATGCGCCGGGTGATGAAGTGTTTCCTAATACACCGGAATTCATCCTGAAATTCCCCGAGAATCTGCCTAAAAACAGGTATGGGCTGGCCCAATGGCTTATGCATGAAGATAACCCTCTTACGGCTCGGGTAGCGGTCAATCGATTCTGGCAAAATTTCTTTGGTGTGGGTTTGGTGAAAACAACAGAAGATTTTGGAAACCAGGGAGAAATGCCCAGCCATCCGCAATTATTAGACTGGCTGGCGGTTAATTTCAGAGAATCAGGTTGGGATATCAGGAAGCTAAATAAATTGATTGTGATGTCTGCTACTTATCAGCAGGATTCAAAATCAACAAAAGAGCAAAGGGAAAAAGACCCTGAAAACCGCTTGCTGGCACATGGGCCTGCATTAAGAATGACCGCCGAAATGTTAAGAGATAATGCCCTGACAGCAAGTGGCTTAATCAATAGAAAAATCGGTGGGCCGAGTATCAAGCCATATCAGCCTGAGGGCCTGTGGCAAATAAATAGTGCCAATTACAAGGCAGATTCCGGTGACACAGTTTATAGAAGAAGCCTTTATATAGTAGCGAAAAGAGCTGTACCAAACCCGACTCTGGCCACATTCGATGCCACCTCACGTAGTTT
>CALRLS020000574.1:0-3537 GCA_943368815.1 Cyanobium sp. NIES-981 | reverse complement strand
GCATTTCTTATATGAATTAATAAAGCAAGAGAAAATTCCGTTTACTGGTGAGCCAATTGCAAATCTGCAAATCATGGGTTTGCTCGAAACCCGTTGTCTTGATTTTGAAAGAGTCATCTTTCTGTCGGTCAATGAAGGGATAATACCTTCGAACAGGCATCTGAATTCCTTGATTCCTTTCGATGCCTCTATTGAATTTGGCTTACCTGTTCATTCCGACCAGAACGCCATCATGTCGTATCACTTTTTCAGGCTTATGCAAAGAGCTAAAGATGTGGATATATTGTATGTGATTCCGACAGGTGAAGGTGTAGGTGGGGGAGCAACCGAAAAAAGCAGGTTTATTTTGCAGATTGAGAATGACCTTGCAAAAATGAATAAGAATATAAAAATTTCTTACCCAAAGATTCAATATGCAGAAAGTGCTGACAATGAGTTACTTAATAAAATAGAAATTCATAAAACACCCGAAGTACTATCAAATATCAGTAAGCTCATTTCAGATGGAGGTATTTATCCAACATACCTCAATGAGTATCTGCATTGCTCTCTGAAATTCTATTTTAATAAAATTGCCGGTATTTCGAAAAGAGAAGAAGTAGACGAAAATTTTGGCGCAGATATTTTTGGTACATGGCTACACAACACTTTAGAGAAAATTGATATTGACAATGGCAAGCTGGTTACAAAAGAATTGATTGATACAATTATAACTGAAATACCAAATAGATTGGAAACAGCATATCTTGAACAGTTCGGGGGTTATGTGATTGATTCGGGAATGAACTATCTGTTAAAGCAAGTGGCTGAACAATTATTAGAAGATTTTTTCAAACAACAGAGGCACACCCAGGTTTTTCCATACCAGGTTCTAGATACAGAGAGAAAAATAGAAGTTGAGTTTGATGTGCCGTTTCTTGAAAAAGTACAAAAAGTAAAAATAGCTGGTCGTGTTGACAGGATTGAGAAAGACGGTAATACTATCAAAGTAATAGATTATAAAACCGGAAGAGTAGGGATGAAGGAGCTGGAAAAATCGAAAGACCAGATTTTAGAAGAGGCTTTGATTGACCCTGATAAGGAAAAACTCAGACAATTATGGCTGTACCAATACCTGATGTTGAAGAGCATTGCACAAGATAAGAGCTTTTTGTTGGGAGGTGAAAGACTGGAAAATCATGAGGTAAAAGCAAAGATTTATTCTTTCAGAAATATGAAGGAAAATTTAGAGGTAAATTTGAGTTTTAATGATAAGCCCACTATCTTTGGTTTCATTGAGAAATCAGAAGAAATATTAGCTGATTTAATCCGGGAAATGCTGAATCCGGAAGTCTCGTTTATACAGACAAGCAACCTCCTTATTTGTGAAAGATGTGATTTTAAAGGAATTTGCGGAAGATAAGAATGACAAATTTTAAGAACATAGTGAATATACGGACGAATCATATTCCTTTTTTAGATTTAAAACTAATTAATCGGGAATATGAAAATTCCATAAATGATGTAATAGCCAGAAAGGTTTCTTCAGGATGGTATATTCTGGGTCAAGAAGTACAGGCATTTGAAAAATCTTTTGCCGATTATTGTGGAACGAAGCATTGTATAGGGGTGGCTAATGGGCTTGATGCACTGGTACTTTTATTAAGGTCATGTGATTTTCCGAAAGGCTCAGAGGTATTGGTTCCTTCAAATACATACATCGCAAGTATTTTAGCCATTTCATTAGCTGGTCTTATCCCGGTTTTGGTAGAGCCGGACATCAATACTTACCTGATTGACCCTAAGAAAATTGAAGAAAAAATTACTCAAAGGACAAAAGCGATTTTAGTTGTGCATCTCTATGGTAAGTGTTGTGAGATGGCGCCAATCAATGAGATTGCCGGGAAGTATAATCTAAAAGTTTTTGAAGATGCAGCCCAATCTCACGGAGCTATGTATCAGAATAAAAAGGCCGGAAATTTATCTGATGGAGCAGGTTTTAGTTTTTATCCGACAAAAAATCTTGGTGCAATGGGTGATGCAGGAGCGGTGACCACCAATGATGATAAATTAGCTGCTAAAATCAGAGAGTTGAGAAATTATGGTTCAGCTGAGAAATATATTTTTGGAGAACAAGGACTTAATAGCCGACTGGATGAAATACAGGCAGCAATCCTGAATGTGAAATTGCCTTATCTGGGGAAGGAGAACGCAATTCGCCAGGAAATTGCAAATAGATATTTGACTGAAATTCGTAATCCGGCAATCATTCTTCCATGTTCAGGAAATTCTGATGATGATGCCTGGCACTTGTTTGTAGTAAGAACCAAAGACCGGAACAGATTCAGAGATTATCTGGCACAGAATAAAATCGGCTCAGATATTCATTATCCGGTACCGCCGCATCAACAGCTTGCTTACAAAGAATGGAATAATTGTTCTTTCCCGATTTCAGAGCAAATTCATCAGGAAATATTAAGCATCCCATTGAATACTACATTGTCAGAAGAAGAGGTGAGTTATATTATTGAAAAAATTAATTCCTATTGAGTGCCTATGATTTTATCTGTAGTTATACCGGTTTATAAGGGGGAGAAGTCAATCGCTAAACTTGTAGATAAACTACAGGATGAATTGAAACAATATGATTTTGAGATAATACTGGTAAACGACGGAAGTCCGGATACCTCCGAACAAGTATGCTTTGCTCTTAACAAAAAATACAAGAACCTTCACTTTATCTCCCTACGCAAAAATTTCGGCGAATTTAATGCAGTTATATGTGGCCTTCGGTATGTGAACGGAAAGTACGGAGTAATTATAGACGACGATTTTCAGAATCCGCCATCAGAAATACTCAAACTTTTAAACAAGGCTGAAGAAGGAAACTATGATGTGGTGTATAGTTATTATAATGAAAAAAAACATCATTTTTTCAGAAACCTTGGGAGTTGGGTAGTGAACCGTATTACTACATGGTTGATTCATAAACCTGGGGATTTATACTTATCAAGTTTCAAACTAATTAATAAAGAAGTAATTACTGAAATTGTTAAATACCAGGGGCCATACCCATATATCGATGCTTTGATTTTCAGGACAACTAATAATGTCGGGCGAGTACAGGTTGAGCATAATGATAGAATGGAGGGAGAGTCTAACTATACAATAAAAAAATTAGTCAGACTATTTATGATAATTGTATTTGGATACTCTCTTTTGCCCATACGGATTGTAATGGCAACAGGTATATTCCTGATTTTTTTGTCATTGGTATTGATATTTCTATATCTGATTAAAGTTACAAATGATTGGCAGATACCTGTGTTTATTTTCTTCGGAGGTGTCCAGCTTAGTTCAGTAAGTATAATAGGTGAGTATATCGGTAAATTATTTTTAACTCAGAACGGGACTCCTCAATTTGTAGAAAAATTTAACTCAATCAATGTTAAGTAGCAGAGAAGAATATCAGATGATGTACGACTCTGAAGAGAAACTTTGGTGGTACGTAATTCTACACGAGAAAATCCTGAAAGAAATTGTAGCCCGATTTGGCCT
>CALRLS020000573.1:0-3554 GCA_943368815.1 Cyanobium sp. NIES-981 | reverse complement strand
TGCAATATAAAACTGGTTAGCCGAGGTTTCATTCCCGGTGAGGCTAATCACCCAAAGCGCCACTACAAAACCAACAGTTCCCCATACCCTTATAGGCGGGAAATCATTTACTATATCAGTTTTGGTATTATTTAAGATGGTGTAGGCAATTGAATTAGCCAATGCTATGGTTGGCATATAAAAGATAACAACCAATAAGATTACCCAGAAGAAATCGTTCGGGTTATCAACCTGCGGAATATAGACCAAAGCAGCAGCCCCCAATAAATGCAGAATACCGTATAATTTTTCGGCACTTATCCATTTGTCGGCAATGATTCCTGTTAAGGTTGGCATAAACAGAGAGGCTATACCCATAGTAGAAAAAATTGCCCCGAACTCGGCTCCGGACCAGTGTTTATTCTGGAACCAATAGGCACCTATAGTAAGAAGCCAGCATGCCCAAATAAAAAACTGGAGGAAATTCATAATTATTAGCCTGAACCTGATACTCATTTCAAATGGGTTTAGTTTAAGTGTTAAAATTAATTTATAGAAAATAAGGCCTTCCGGAAAAGTATTCTTAATTAAACTGTTTAATTTTGAATCGGAAAAGGAAGTCCTGACTAGTTTAAAATGCGTGGCGAAAGCCATAACTGCAATAAAACCTAAGGCCAACCGTTTTGTTAAGGAAGTCTTTATATAGTTTGTTAATAGAACGGCTCTGTTAAAATAAACAAGTTCCTGTCAGGTGTTCCATATCGAGTTTTGTTTGTTTATTAAATTTTAATATAGTTTATTGACGATTTTTACGTGATGTTCCTTATTTTGTGTTTCTTTTCATGAGTTCAGCCGTGAATTAAACAAATTTTCTTGAATTGAACACATTTTGATACCTTTTTATCTTAAGAGTTTGTTTAAAATGATGATTCCGGCTGCAAAGTCAACGCAGTAACAATATCAATATTAACACACACTCTCATTCCTTAAACGAAAGTTATTCCTGATTAATCGAGTGAAATATTTCCTATCCATTATTTTCGTTTTGCTATTTCTTAGTCCTGGCAAGGGGCAATTGATGTATCGTACTCGTTATAAATCAGCAATAATGGTCGAGACTTTTGCATCAAGCCCGATTCTGTCCATTAATTATGAGCACTTACCTGTGCGTTGGCGAAACAGTTTTCTGAGCCTCAGAGGTGGTATAGGTTTTTTACCGGGCGGCGGACTGAATTCCCTGAATGTCAGAAATGCTGCAGGGGCTTCTTTTCCTATATCGGCTACGTATAACTTCCTTTTTGATAATATCCGCAAACGCATTTTCAACCGGGTGTACAAAAGATGCAAGAGTGCACCTTCAAGAGTTTCGTCCGAACTTTTTGGAGAAACCGGCCTTGGCTATACTTTTGGCGCATATCCTGATGGAGAAACCAGGCATAACAGCTATTTTATCATTGGTTTAAGACAACAAGTGATTTTTGACATACCACCCCATCCCAGAGTTATCTATCTGCGGGCTAATTTAACACCTTTTTATGCCAACAGTAAATTTGAGTTGAGAGGTGGGATAAGTTTGGGTATATCAATAAAATAAAGAGGACTAATTTGCATAGCCCCCCTTTCCCTTTTTTAAATGCCTTCAATTTTTTCAGCGGCTTTCGTATTGTCTTCTGCGTGTCGGTCAATTAGTTTATTAATTGGGTCAACTCCAGCTTTTTTAGGTTCTTCTTTTACGATAATAGTGAAGGTATTGTTCTTCTTGTCAATCCTGTGTTTTTTCAGATACAATAGTTTATCATCACCATTTTTATCGGCTCCGTAAACACCGACATCAATCCAGTCACGAATTGGGATAGCCACTTCGTTACCCGAACTATCTGCTCTGAATTTTTCGTTGGTTGTAGTTATTTTAACTTCATAGGTTTTATCTTTCAATGATTTGTATTCCACTTTTTCAACCTTATTCTCAAATAAGGTAATGGTTTCAAACATATCAGTGATGATACTTTTAAGTGAATCAGGCGTTTGTTCTTTAAAGTATTTCAATAAATCGTTGCTTGTCGGATAACGTTTGTTTTTAGAATCAGGGCCCGGATATTGCCAGTCTGCAAGGAAATTTCTCAGAGCAAGATTAACCTTGTCTTCTCCAATATAATCCTGCAATGCAAACATAACAACTGAACCTTTGCGATAACGAATGTATCCCTGAGACTCAACCATATTCAATGGTTGTTCTTTCTTGCGTTCTGTGGCACGGCCTGTCAGATAGCTATTCAGTTCATATTTCAGGAATTTCTGCATCAGTTCGGGCGAAACAGCGTGTTTCATCACCATTAATGCCGAGTACTGCGCCTGTGTTTCTGAGAGCATGGCATTGCCTTTTACATTGGCTTCTGCTACCTGATGCCCCCACCATTGATGCCCTAACTCATGTGCAGTTACATAAAAAGGCATATCGAGGTCTTCTTTCGGGTTTGATACCTTCTGAATAAAGCCTATTCCCTCTGAAAACGGAACAGTGTTGGCGAATGATTGTGCAAATTCAGCATACCTTGGGAACTCCATGATACGCATCTGGCGGTATTGATAAGGACTGAAGTTTTTAGAAAAATAGTCAAATGAGGCCTTCATGGAAGACATCATTTTATCTAAATTATATTCATGTCCTTTGTTATAATATATCTCCAGATTTACGTCTTTCCATTTATCCTTTTTGACTTCATATTTGGCCGAAACAATTGAATAAAAATTACACATTGGTACATCCATTTTATAATGGAAATACTTGCGCTCGTTTTCATTCCATGTCTTTTGTAAATAACCCGGTGCTATAGCTGTCTGGTCTTTATCTGTACCTATTACCATTTCAAAACGAATGTAATCTGCATCATCTCCAAACAAGCTCTGCGCTAAACCCAAAGGACTATCTTGTTCCCTCATGCGTTCTTTCTCAGGCAATTTTTGTTTACGGCGATTATCATCATCTTCCATTTCGTAGTGAATTGAATACCCAATCGTAGGGAAATACAGATTATTGATGAAAGTGCCATTATATACCACATCTGTATTGCCTTCTCCCGCTACAAAACCTTGGCTTTCAAATCGGGTTTTGAACGACATCTTAACAGAATCGCCTGGTGCAAGTGACCTCTTAAGTGTATAGATTGTATAGCCAAATTTGCTATAAGTATCATTTTCTATGGCGCCATTTTCAAACCTCAGATAGTCAAGCTTCATCTTGTGTTGTATATCGTTTTGGATATGAACATCTTCCATCCGTTCGTTTGTTTTATTCTTGAGCCAGAAATACCCTTCAGCTGTAAAATCCCTGCTTTTAGGATATATCTCTACCCTTAGATTTACATCAATGATTTTTGGTTGTGGTAAGTCTATAAATTTCTTTAATGTTTCCTCATAAGCTACCTGTTTATCATCTTCCTCTTCGCGGGTTTTATATTCATTCAGGCGATTGGTATTATAAAATACATAAAAGCCTGCGGCAACAAACGCAATGAATGAGAAAATACCGATGCTGAGAATAGGACGTGTCAGGCGAAGTTTCCCTACTCTTAATC
>CALRLS020000572.1:0-3561 GCA_943368815.1 Cyanobium sp. NIES-981 | reverse complement strand
ACCAACGTTTATACTTCCCTTACACCGAAGCAGCGAAAGTTATCCATGGTAATGTTTTAGAGCTAGGTTGCGGTTGGGGCCGTGGTGTGGAGACTTTAATTGAGAAATGTGAGCATTATACTGGCTTAGATAAAAACGAGCCACTTATTAATCAGTTGCAAGCCACCTATCCAAACCATACTTTTCGAATAGCAGATTTACCTCACCTGACTGAATTCAAAGATAATACCTTTGACTTTGTGGTAACTTTTCAGGTAATTGAGCATATTCAGGACGACCATAAATTTTTGGCTGAAGCAGCACGTGTATTGAAACCGGGTGGAAAGATATTATTGACAACCGTGAACCGACCTTATTCGTTGAGTAGAAATCCATGGCATATCCGGGAATATGATACGGTCGAACTTCGTAGTCTGATGCAAAAGTATTTCTCTAAGGTTGAAACATTGGGCGTAGGTGGCAATAAGAAAGTCTGGGATTATTATGAAGAAAACAGACAATCAGTACGCCGTATTATGCGTTTCGATATATTTGATTTACAGCATAGACTACCCGCATGGATGCTAAGGGTGCCTTACGAAATCCTGAACCGTTTCAACAGAAACAAATTAATGAATGGAACCGGAGGCCTTGCATCAGAAATTCGTTGGGATGACCATTATCTCTCAAACGAACCTGAAAAATGTATTGACTTCTTTTTTATAGGTACAAAATAGTATTCCGGTGATGTGTACTTTCACCGGGTCATTTCTTTCATTGCGTGCATTTATATCTTCATATACCTTTTTGTCGTAGGGCTTGCCACTACTGTGATTTTCATTTCAGTACTAACCTTACCATGAAAAGTAGTGTTGTAGAAGCCATTTGCAAGGAAATAGAAATGCAGGCAACTTACCTTAGTGATACACAGCTACAAACAATTTATTTTGGCGGTGGTACCCCTTCCCTACTCAACATCAATGAGCTATATGATATTTTTGAAACAATTAAAAAGTATTATACTTTTTCAGAAGATATTGAAATTACCTTAGAAGCCAATCCTGATGATATCACTAAAGACCGGCTGGCTATTCTGCAAAGATTTGGTTTTAACAGGCTAAGTATTGGTATTCAGTCATTTAATGACCAGCACCTTAAAAAACTCAATCGCATACATAATTCTTTGCAGGCTGAAGAATGTGTAAAACTGGCGCAGGATATGGGTTTTGAGAATATCACTATTGACCTGATTTATGCCATTCCTTACGAAAACCACCACATCTGGGAAAATGATTTAGAAAGAGCCATATCCCTGAACATTCCCCATATCTCCTCTTATTGTCTTACAATTGAAGAAAAAACTGTTTTTGGCAAATGGCTGCAACTCAATAAAATTCCAGCAATCAACGAAGATTTTGCTTCGGAGCAATTCAGAACTTTAGTCGATACACTCGAATCAGCCGGATACGAACAATACGAAATCTCTAATTTCTGCAAAGACAATCAATATTCCCGGCATAATTCTTCTTATTGGCAACGACATGAATACTTAGGTGTCGGGCCTTCTGCTCATTCCTATAATGGTATTTCGAGACAATTCAATGTCCCTAATAATGCCGCTTATCTAAAGGCTATCCATCTTGGCCAAGTGCCAGCCGATTACGAAATACTCACCAAAGAAGAAAAACTCAATGACTATGTACTCACAGGCTTACGTACTAAATGGGGTTGCAGTATAGCCGAAATCGAAAAACTGGTTGGTAAGAAATGGCAGATTACAAATGGGGCTATTCTTACCAAGTATCTCGACAGCCATCTGTTGCAATTGAATAACCAGACACTTACGCTTACCAGACAGGGTAAATTATTTGCCGATAGAATTGCCAGTGATTTATTCTTAATCTGATGCACCTCTTCTACTACCATATTATTGTAATTGCTGATTTTTTCTCTTAGTTTAGCTAACCATGGCGGAATGTTTTTGCCGGAAAACCAGATTACCTACAATTGTAGATAAAACTTTTCAAAGTAAAACTGTGTTCCCTCATTATTACCTTTACTAAAATGCATCATAATCTATTACTTGTAATTTCATTGCTTTTTGTCGTTTTCATGCTGGTCATGTTAGGACAGAAGTTTAAAATATCCTCACCGATTTTCCTTGTTCTTGCGGGTCTATTTATCAGCTTCCTGCCTAATATACCTCAGATTGAAATTGATCCGGAGTTGATTTTCCTCATTTTTTTACCACCCTTACTCTACGAAGCAGCCTGGTACACCTCCTGGAATGAATTCTGGAAATGGAAACGCCCTATAGGGCTTCTGGCTTTTGGACTCGTTATATTTACTTCTGTAATTATAGCTTATGCCTCTACTACCATGATTCCAGGCTTCACATTAGCTTTAGGATTCTTGTTAGGCGGTATTATTTCTCCTCCGGATGCAGTCGCAGCTTCGTCAGTGTTAAGAGGAGTTAAAATATCTAAAAGAGTTACAACGATTCTTGAAGGCGAAAGCCTGATTAATGATGCTTCAAGTTTAATTGTATTCCGATTTGCAATAGCGGCTTTAGTTACCGGACAATTCTCTTTAGAACAGGCAATCGGAAATTTCTTTTGGGTAGCCGGAATGGGTATAGTTGTAGGATTAATCATTGCGCACATAGCTTATGCCATTCATCGTTTCCTTCCTACAACTCCAAGTATTGATGCGGCTTTGACCTTACTTACGCCTTATTTTATGTATATCATAGCCGAGCAGTTTCATTTTTCGGGAGTAATGGCTGTAGTGAGTGGAGGTTTATTCTTATCCTATCGTTCGCATGAAATATTGACTCATGGTTCTACCCGTCTTCAGACAACAGGTGTATGGTCAACATTAATCTTTGTGTTAAATGGCTTAGTATTTATTCTGATTGGGCTTGAACTCCCGATGATTATCAGCGGGCTTGAAGGCTATTCCATTCTTGATGCAATCAAATACGCACTTATCATCAGTATCCTGACCATCATTGTCAGAATCCTATGGATATATCCTGCTGCATACGTTCCTCGATGGCTATTTAAAAGCATCCGGGACAATGAGCCTAATCCGGGTTGGAAGAACCCTTTGATTATAGGTTGGGCAGGTATGCGTGGCGTTATCTCATTGGCATCTGCTCTTTCTATTCCTTTATTTCTTAATAGTGGTCAGCCATTCCCGCATCGAAATCTGATATTGTTCATCACATTCATTGTCATTCTTGTCACCCTTGTATTTCAGGGCTTAACTCTACCGTTCATTATTAAATGGTTGAAGATAAAAGAAACTGACCATGCGGCTGCTGAAGAAGAGCAGGAAGCCGGTATTAAATTGCGCATTAAAAAAGCTACCCTAAATACATTAACCGAAAAATATGGCTCCGAAATAAAGAAAAATGAATTATTGAATTTTCTTAAACACGAAATAGAAAGCGATATTTCTATTACTCATCAACGCCTGAATTCAATGGAATGTCAGATATGCCAGAAACAGGAAATTGAACAATATAATCATGTATTAAAAGACCTATACAGTACACAACGGAAAGAACTCTATTCAATA
>CALRLS020000571.1:0-3578 GCA_943368815.1 Cyanobium sp. NIES-981 | reverse complement strand
AATCGGCCCTAAAAACGGATGATGTTTACCGAATTTATCATAAATCAAGGCACAAAGAGCTACTAAAAATGCAATGCCCGCGCTAATCGGACTATTGAACCATGCAGCCAGAATACCTAGAGATAACAAAAAACAGCCAAAGATAATTGCATGATTCTTACTAACTTTTCCACTTGGAATGGCTCTCTCCGGGCGTTCTATACGGTCAAGTTCTAAATCAAAAATATCGTTGAAAACTATACCACCACCATAAAGGCCCACAGTAGAAATACATAAAAATATCGCTTTCTGAATATCTATTTCGTCAAGAGAAAATGAAAATCCGGCAATAGCAATACCTGACAGAATATCAGATACGGCAGTAATAATGTTAGCAGGTCGGGTTAGTTGTAAATAGGGTTTTATATTCAATGCCTTAATATTTGTTCAGCAATATGTTTGCTGAATATGCTTTGTCAAACACTTTTTAACGAAGGGTTTAACAGGTAAACTAGCTGATAATTACCGAACTTTTATCTGTTCTTGGAATCTGCCCGCCACGTAAGACAGTATTCCCATTGAATTTCAGGCTTTGGTCAATCTCCATAGGAGATTCAAAGTCTGAAACGTCAATCTGTCCGCTTTGAGCAAATGCATCAATGGCGTTCTGGTAGGTTACCAATCGGATATCGGCATCTGAAATTCCCTTGATTTTCATCAGGGCTGCAGTTTTAGGCACAGCTAATGGGTCACTGATACCCCAGTCAGCTGCCGAATTTACCATGATTCGCTCAGAACCATATTTTTTTACAATCTCTACCATTCGCTCATTTCCCATTTTTGTGAATGGATAAATGGTAAATGCAGCCCAGAAGCCTTTATCAAGTACGCTTTCTACGGTTTCTTCATTATTATGGTCAATAATTACCATGCCCGGGTCAATCCCATGTTCCAGCGCAATAGCCATACTTAATTCAGTTCCTTTTTTCTTATCACGGTGCGGTGTATGTACCTGCACCGGAAGATTGGCTTCTTTTGACAATTCTAATTGAAGCCGATAATATTTATCTTCGGCGGCTGTCTGGTCATCAAATCCAATTTCACCTACACCCACCACTCCTTCTTTATAAAGAAATAGGGGTAATATCTCCATTACTTCTGCCGCTAATGCTTCGTTATTGGCTTCCCGAGAATTAAGACCGATTGTACAATAATGTTTGATACCGAATTGAGATGAACGGAAGCGTTCCCAACCAACAAGACTGCTGAAATAATCTTTAAACGAAGCCAGACCTGTCCGGGGTTGCCCTAACCAGAAGGCAGGTTCTATAATAGCTACCACACCTGCATCAATCAAAGCTGTATAATCATCCGTAGTGCGGGAGGTCATATGAATATGAGGGTCGAAAAACTTCATTCCTTTTATATACTCAGTATAATTGGCCTGCACATTTTTCGAAGTCTCCGATTCTTCAATACTACCTTCAAAGTGCGAAGGATTTTGCGATATTTCTGAGTGTTTCTGACACATCTTTCTTTTGTGATTTTTGTTATACTCCTTGCTTAGCTCTCAAGCAATTGCCAGCTAAACTCTCTGTTCTCGTTTTTTTTGTACGTATCTACGTGTTTTTCTAAGGCTATTTTGGCCGCAGGAAAATCCGTTTCATGGCAAACCAAAGATGCTGCAATTTTATCTGCATCATTGCCTGATGAGAATAAATGCTCAATATCTTTCAATATCTCATCATTCATAAAACTGCTGACTAACCGCCAGGCCTGTGCTGAAATAGAACGACCTGCTGACCAGCGTTCGTGTGCAAGATATGAAATAGAATTAGCCAGATCCTGATTTGCCCTTTCAATTAAACCTGCAATTTTATGAATTGGTTTTTCATTAAAAATACATTTTAACACCAGTTGATTCCAGGCTAAATCAGAAAAATGCTCTTTCGGAAACGGATTCTGAAAGGCAATGGCATCAAATACAAGACCTACATTTGACCTTACGGCATTTGTTGCCCTTAATAACCAATAATCCGGAAATGCCAGAAAGGGTAGGGCAGAAATTAAAGCCACTGCTTCATTGTTTTCTGCAGTATCAAATAGGGTGTCAATGGCCTTTGTATAAGAATCCTTATCAGAACTATCAAATTTTGTTAATAAATATACCCTTACTAACCTATCAAATGTCCAGTTTTCGAAAGAGACACCATTAACAGGTTCCCCGAACTGGACAGGATTTTTACTGATGAACCTTGGCGTAAGTACAAACGAAGTTTGTAAAGACTGCGTACTGCCATTGTCTCTGGCCTCTATCCAACTCAACTCTTTTGATGATGCCTGAATCCGGATTTTATCAAGCAACAAAGAATACTCATTCATTCCCTTATATACTTTCGATTAATTTTAAGCAAATCTAAAGAAGAATTTTGAGGTTCTTTTAGTATTAATACAAAAAATTAAGATTAAAATGGCGTGCACGACTAATATTGTATCAATAATTTGTTTTATATAGTTAGCAATAATTGGATTATTAAAGGAACCGTTAAATAAATTTTTAAAAAAAAGTAATAATTATTAAAATATTTAATAAAAACACAATATATTTAGTTCTTAATTTAATAAGTGAATTAATAAATTTGCTTACCTCGTCAATCCACATTACCTAGACAAACACCTAACCATCCTTATAAATTGATTCCCAAAATTGTTCCTTTGAAAAAAGGATAGAGTATCCCTATGGCCTTACATCGATACACTTATAAAGAATTTACATGTTCTCAAACGATTACATTAACTATTTAATTGAAAGAGGTAATGATGAACAAACACAATTATTGAGTACCGTAAAAAAACTGCCAATTGATTTTTTTGATACCTTATGTGCATTTCTGAATACGAATGGAGGTGAGATTTTATTCGCATATTCGTATGAAAATGGTGTAACAGGTTTAACAGAAAATGAATTTAATATTCTTGAAAAGAATATTATCAGCGGTATTAATAACGCCAATAAAATTCATCCCAAACCCAGAATTGTGATAAAAACAATTTTTTATCACCAGGAAAGAATCCTTTACTTAAAAATTCCAAACAGTCAGTCGGTTCATACAACCAACAGCGGGCATTATATTTTTGAAAGAAGAGATGCTTCGAATGTGCATGTGGATAATGTCTCTGACCAATTAAGGATTCAGGAAAGGAAGCGATTCTATTATCCTGATAATAAAATAATCAGATATATTGAGGCCGAGCATTTTAATATGGAGGTCTACAATAAGGCAATGAAAATAATTCTGCAGACCCGACCGTCTCACCCATGGTTAAACATGGATTTTGAGCAGGTAATGAAAAGCTCCGGTTTATGGCGGGTAGAATTAGAAACTAAAGAAAGTGGTTATACGGTAGCTGCTGTACTACTTTTTGGTAAAGACGAAGTAATCAGGGCAATTTTTCCAAGTTTCAGAATTGATGCGCTTCGTGAAAAAGATGGTTTCGATGGTTATTACGATAGAGAAACCTTTTCTACCAACCTGATTGATACCTATTATCAGCTCATGGATTTCGTCCATAAGCATCTCCCCGATTTTTTTGTAATT
>CALRLS020000570.1:0-3585 GCA_943368815.1 Cyanobium sp. NIES-981 | reverse complement strand
GCTCTATCAGCCATGAAGTAGTTCTGAATGCAAATCCCTCCCGCTTTAAAAAAGCCATCAACAGATTAAACCTCTTCTGCATTTTTGCACCGTTATTTCTATGTAAATAAAAGGGATACCTGGCTCCATTAGGCAAATGGGTATAGTCTGTAAATTCCCAGGGGTGAAAATACAAATGCAGGTAGCCATCGGCCTCAACTACCTTTTTGCATAGGTAGAAAAAATAAGATAGCGGGTAATTATGAAAAGCTATCCAGAATAATGGCAAGCGCAATTTAGGCGATACAGAGGCAGGTACATGAATTAAACCATTCTGCTGAAAAACCGTTCTCGGAATATGTCTGTAATCGTATCTTCCCGGCAGATAAGTCGGGTTATAAGAAGCATTATAAGCATAACCTGCATCAAGCAGGTCAGCATCTGAAACAGGAGCCATCCGGGGCATGCGGAATCCCTTTATTTCTTTCTGCGTAATATTTTCTAAAACCTGTTTAGAGGCTCGTAAATCTTCGGTTTTGTGACTCGAATGATAATAATTATGTGAGGCAATTTCATGCGTACGACTCATAGCTCCGATACTGTCCGGCTGAGCCAATGCATATATGCCTGTACAATAAAAAGTTGCGGCTGCTTCGTATTTTTCTAAAATAGAGATTACGCTTTTCAAGCCAGTGGCTGAGGTAGCAATTTGTTCCTCCATCGATGGCTTTCCGCCATATTCAAAAGGCATATCAAATTCTTCTACATCAAAACTGAGAATAGCTGTTTTCATAAATGTTGTGTTCCTGAACAATGTACAGCGGGCGCTCCTTATTCTGAATAAGTATTTTGCCTATATACAAGCCTATAATGCCTAAAATAAATAAGTTTAATCCGCCAAAAAAAGCAATGGTTATCAGCACCGAACTCCAGCCATTAACTGCCTGTCCGCTAAAGAAACTATAAAGTACATAAGGCAGATACAAAAATGACCCGAACGCAATGATAAAACCCAGATAAATAGCGCCATGAAGGGGTTTCACACTGAAAGAGGTAATACCTGCCAAAGCCAGTCGAATCATTTTCTTCAGGGTATATTTACTTTCTCCGGCAAAACGTTTCTGCGGTTTATAAGAGATATTTATCTGACGGTAGCCAATCCACTGAATCATACCTCTCAGAAACACATCCTGTTCCTTTGAGTTTTTCAGGGTTTCTATTACCTGTCTGTCTATAAGACGAAAATCTGCCTGTCCGGGTTCCAGCGACAGGTTGCTCATATTGTTGAGTACCTTATAAAACCATTGGCTCGATTGTTTCTTAAACCATGATAAATCTCTGTCTTCTTCCCTGATTGTATTCACAATGTTCAGTCTTTTTTGTAACCATGTCTCAATCAATACAGGTATCATGGCAGGTGGGTGCTGCAAATCGCAATCCATCATGATTACAGCATCTGCATCAATACAATCAATACCTGCTTTCAGGGCAATCTGCTGTCCGAAATTTCTTGAAAAAGACAGGTATTTTACTGAATGGTCTTCTCTGGATAGATTTCTGATTATACGGAGGGTATTATCAGTACTGCCATCGTTCACAAAGCAGATTTCAAAGGTGTAAGGCAGCATGTCTATTACTTTCTTAACAGCGTCATAGAAAACGAGAATATTTTCGCTTTCGTTATAAGCAGCTGACAGAATACAGATTTTTAATCTTGAAATATCCATTTTTTTTCGGTTAGGGAGTGTTTGTCGGTTAGTAATTGGTAGACACAGGCAAACCATAATAGACAACAAGGGAATGCCTTGATTGAATAAATAATGAACATGTGCCGTATATCGGAAGGAAAAAGGTCTGATGCTGAGAGCGATGTAAACAGGAGGACCGTACCGAACAATACCCATACCCAACGCTTAATCGGAAAGTCCTGCGTGATAAACCAGATAGCCACACCCGAAACCGCCACTATATAGGTCGATGATTCGGAAGAAGAAGAAAAGATAACGACGAATATCAGGATAGAAGCCAGATAGCGCAGTTGGAAAATAATATTATTGTAAAAACTAAAACGCACCAAAGGGGCTAACTGCAAAAGCAGACCCGGTATGATGAAAACCAGATTAGAAACGTTCAAGCCGCCTACACGTCTGAACAAGCCCATCATCGAAACATCCTGATAACTGCCGATGCCCTGACTTCCGGTCTGGTTGGAGAGGTTTTTCTCGATAAGGCTATGATACCAGTCTACGTAAGACTGCACCACAAAAGAAGGAGAACTGATGAGCATAGGCAGAACAAAAAGCACCGCAGCCCAGAATACAGACGAATAGATGTATTTGAATTTATGCTTAGAGAAAAGCCAGAAAACCAGCCCAACAACGCCATAGAGCTTCACAAACAGGCCAATCATAACAAATAAAGGTGCCCAGAAATCTTTTTCTTTCCGCACAAAATACCATGACAGAATAATAAGTGCCCCAATACTAGGATTAACCTGCACATTGTGAGAAGACGTATTCAGATCTACTATACAAATCATCAGCACAATCCATAGATTGGCGTCTTTGAGAGGCAGTGTCTTAAACGCTTTATATAAAACAAAGGCATGAAAGGTTGTCCATAAGACCAACCCGATATAGTCCGGAAAAACGGTGAAAGGCATGATAATCAAGCCAAAGAACGGGCCGTAATGGTTACTATCGAAATACTCGTTTGGATAAAGACTATAGAGATTGGTTTGGGCAATGAGATGATAGAAGACACCTTTGTAAATGGCGTAATTGTTCGAAGGACGAAAATAGTGAATTAAACCCACAACAGCAGGCAAGATAAACCACAGCAGACGTGGAATGTCTTTCTTTCTTCTCATAAATAATAGTTATAAACAAAAACCTATGCAAGATAATGAATAGATTTTGAACTATTAAATTCTGAAGAGAAAATTGTGATGAATTAATTTATTGTTAATTTAGTTCCTGAAAACACATCGAAACTGCTGTAATAAAAGAAGTATTAGAAAAGATGTCTTACTAAAAAACTTACAGATTTTTATGATTAGTATTGAGCAACAAAATTGATTTCCCCCATTTTTTAACAAAGTGCCTAAACAAAATGAGATTCTTACCATTCGAAAAAATCACCTACGAAACAAAACTGACTGAAGAAGAGTTAATTAGTCGGTTGACAGATTATATTGACACCAAAGATTTTTTTGAAATCAGGTTAATTTCTAATGAAGAAAGGCTGCAATCTTATGAAGGAGAAATAAATAAGCAAAAGTTTAGAATACGAAGAATTACTGATAGCATAAGGAATATCCCTCCTTTCATTATCGGTGATATAGAAAGCAACTTTGATAAAACAATAATAAAAGTTAAAATAAGACTACCTATCGGATATATGATATGGTTAAGTATGTGGTTTACATTATTAGCAATTTTTTTCTTTTTTTATACTTTAAACAACCCTTTCGATTTTTTTACTATCATTCTTGTTGGTTTTATAAGCTTTGCCTATATCCGAATTATTTCCGGATTTAACGCTGAAAGTTCGTGGGCTAAAACGGATTTCGAGGCATTATTTGAGGCAGAAAAAATATAGGGTTAA
>CALRLS020000569.1:0-3591 GCA_943368815.1 Cyanobium sp. NIES-981 | reverse complement strand
TCCGTGGAGTGACCATGAGAACCCGAATATTGCTGAATACCTGGAAACACATCCCCAGAGAAAAGATTTGCCATATAATATGGCAGAGAAACTGAATTTCTGGAAACAGAACGGGTATGTTGTGCTCGAACAAATTATTCCGCACCAACTTATTGATTTATATTGGGCTGATGTGATGGAATTGATTAATAATCCTTCGAAGTTCAAAACATATATCCAGATTGACCGTGATGAATATAAGCCGAATCTGATGAGACAGGCTAATGAATGGACAACCGAACAGATTCTGGGTAAAATGGTGAAAATTAATGATTTTCATAACCAGAGTTTAGCTGCTAAAAAATTATTTCTGTATAAGGATATTATCGCTTTTCTGGAAGCAATATTCGACAGCCGTATAGTTGGTATGCAGAGTTTAAGTTTCCTTTATGGAAGCCAGCAACCCACACATGCTGATTATCCCTGGGTTACGGCAAAGATTCCAAGTAATCTGGCTGCATCATGGATTCCGGTGGAGGATGTTCATATCAATTCGGGTCCCTTATACTATTATGCAGGCTCACACCAGAAAGTAAAGAAATTCAATTTTGGTAACGGCATTTTCTATAATAATCAATATTCAAGCAAGACCCCGCTGGAATATGCGAATTATCTTGATACGCAATGCGAAGCATTAGGTCTGGAAAAACAAACCCTCCTTATCAAAAAAGGCGATATTCTCATCTGGCATTCGGCATTGGTTCATGGTGGTTCTATCATTAATGACCCGGCTCAGACCCGTAAATCGTTTGTATGTCATTATTCTTCAGAGCAGGCATTACCTTATCACAGGGCTGCTATAGGTGTAGAGCCTAAGAAATTCAAGCTCAATAATGCTACATTATATGAAGACCCGAGGATACCGGAACAAGAGAATATTCTCAGCGAAAGAGGCGAAGCATTTAAAGAATGATTATCTATAAAATCTGAATATCAATAGCATAACTTACTGAGCAGGTTTTGAGAGCAGGCTCAAAATAATAAACCCTGAATACGGCTAATCTTAGCCTATTCAGGGTTTATTTGTTTTAATATCGTTAATCTCTTTTATCTGATAGCTCTAAGGCTTCTGATCAGAGTTTTCTCAATAGCAAGGTTCCTGCTGTTATTGAATCGATGAAAGTTTCCTTTCGGGGTATTTTTCAAAAATATAATCAGCCTGATCATAAAACTGGTCAGACAACACTAATAAGACCGCATTCTCAGAAAAATCATACATTTCGTGCCAGTCTTTAGGATCAAGTAACAAACATTTATCAGGTGTGTCTAAATCAAATACTTGCTGCTCTTCTCCATCATCCACAAAAACTCTACAACTCCCACTTACACAAGTCAATGCGTTATTAGCCAATACATGTCTGTGACCACCCCTTATTTGATTCTTCGCATCATATATATAAAATATTCTCTTGATGCCTCCCAGTATTTTTTCAAAAACAGTAAGACTTCCCTTTTCTGATGAAAACGTTTGCAGATGAAATAGTTTTGCCATGTGGCTTTTTTTAGCTTTTTTGGATGTTTTTACTTAAAAATTGCGAGTATAATGTAAAATAAGGGCTTTTTTTTATCATTTAAAAATTCAGACCTCTAATTCAATCTAAAATTATACTTTTATTGGTCAACAACCGCAAGGGAATTTCATTCCTGAAGCCCTGTTTTTATCGACATAAATCATCCATGCCGCAGGTTTTGGAATAAATACTACCCTTCCGGCACCCGGAAATAAAGTACTTTGGGTCGGTTTTCCGATTTTATTAACGATTTGTACGTACATATTTTCAGGAATTAAATCAATACAGAGATTGATTCCAGAAAAATCGTTGTATTGAAAATACTTGATAAAATAATCCAGTTGTTCGTCTGAAAATTCATTAATGATTCTGGAAGCTTCCCTCCAGTCTTTCGAGTCTGCCACGGTCAGATTCCCCAGGCCAGTGTTAACAAAGCCCCTTATGGCTCCGGGGTGAACATGACTATAATACCCTCCTACGACCTTTTTATGATGAAACCTTCTCATGGCATATACATTACAGGTCTTATCAAAAACAGGGCAAAGGTTCTCTTTTAAACCGGTTCCGTCTCCTCCTACTATGCAAAACGGAAAATCTAAAACAGCTTCTCCTTTTTGCTTGTCTACCACTGCCATATAATGAAAGAAATTGCTATCAACTATATAAGTGGGTTTATTGTATCGATACTGATAAACCACGACTCCTTCTACAATAAATAAGGCTGCCAATACGCCAATCAGCACTTTTTGAGTTTTTAACCTATACCAGTCAAGTGGTAATATAAAACAACAGAAAATAACAGGTAATATCGAAGTAAATCTGGATGGTACACGGTTGAAAGTACCCCATGGAAATATCTTCAGAGTAGGCACTTTATTGGGGTGATAAAAGGTTGAAATGACCAATAATATCACCAGAGGCAAAAACACCAGCCAGTACTTTTTCCTGTTCGAAAAATACCCGATTATGCCTAAACCTAAACAAAACCACCCCGGGCTACCTGAACCCATCCCTTCCGGCATGTCTTTCAAAAATGCAGTCAGAGGGTTTTCAGCGGCATTAAAAAAAGGAAAATAAGGAAACAGCATCCTAAGGGGATGACTCCAGAGATGCGGTGATTGCATATTATCAAAATGCAGCGCCTGAGATTCTCTGTAAATCTGCCACACAAGAGGTAAATAAAAATATAATAATAAAAGCGGCGGAATCGCGATTAAGGTATAAAGGCCCGGGCTTGCCTTTAATTCCTCAGCCCACCTGCTGATATACAGCATTAATTGATTCTCTTTATTCAAATACCTTTTAATCATCACAACAGCTACCACCACCAGGCTCAGAACAAAACTTGTCAGGGCAAAACCGCAGACATAACCCAGGTTCATGCCTAGCGTAGCTATCAGAAAAAAAGCCTTTAAAAACACCCATTTCAGCGAAATGCTTTCCCTAAGAATGATTCTCTTTGCTAAAATAAAATCAGCAAATATGCTCAGAATCGTCCAGTGAATGGTGCTGTGGTTAAAATGATGCGGGTATTTATTGAGCGCATAAAAATTAAAAAATGTAACTATAAACCCAACAAAAAATGCTTTTTTCTGACCAAACTCCTTTTTTAATAATAAGTAAGAACCTAAAAAAGAGAGGATAAGACTCAATACATAATAATAGTTGAGCCAGGCACCATGCCCCCATATTTTATAGAAAAACGCAAACCAGTAATTACTTTCGAGTGACCAGTCAGCAAAAGCCTGAGTAGTGCCATAAGGATAAAAAGTCTGATTTTGCTGTAGTGCAATTTGCGGAAAAATATCAAAGTGGAGATTCTCAGCTAAATAATAACCTACGTATTCCCATTCGTCAACATCTCCACCTCCGGTTAATGGCATACTGAAATTTCTGACAAAGAAAATTCCATACGTAACGGGAAGTAAAATTGCAATAAAAATAAAAATCCGGTTTTGCCTCGATGCTCGAAAGTCCATTCAATATATCTCTATCAAAGTATTATGTAAAGGTATCAAGAAACTTTCTAAATTTCATGGAT
>CALRLS020000568.1:0-3592 GCA_943368815.1 Cyanobium sp. NIES-981 | reverse complement strand
GTTATATGCTTTGCTATTATTTATAAGCCAGTTCTGCCAGCCGAATTTTATCAGGTCTGTTCCGGTATTAGAGGTCAGTTTTAACTGGCAATAGTCTTTTTCAAAACTGAAACTGAGTTCTTTAATACCATACGGATTAGCTTCTGTCTGAAATACCTTATTGGCATATTGAGCTGCTAATGGTGAAGTAGATGCGCCTTTAGGAGTTGCCAGTGAGAGGTGCTTAATATCAACTTTTAAGCCCGCTAATTCACCTGAGTTTTCTGCCAATGCATTATTACTCATAGCTGGTAACAAGGTCTGGTATGCTACATTCATGGTTTTTTGTAAATCCCAGCTTTCAGAAGTCATCACCAATACGGCATCCTGCTCAGGCATTACCATACAAAACTGTCCGAAAGCGCCATCTCCCCGATAGAAGCCCGGTTTGCATCGCCAGAACTGGTAACCATAGCCCTGCGACCAGTCACTATCACCTTTATTAGATGTTGTTTGTTTTCTGGTAGCTTCTTCAATCCATGACTCCGGCAATAATTGCTTGCCATTCCATTTACCTTTTTGAAGATACAATTGCCCGAACTTCGCAATGCCTTCTGTTTTTACACGTAAACCGAAACCTGCGGTATTTAAGCCCTGCGGTGAAGTTTCCCAATCATAGCCTTCAATGCCTAATGGCTCAAATAGTCTTGGGGCTAAATATTTTTCTAAGGTAAGACCCGTTACTTTGTGTACAATAGCCCCCAGCATATAGGTTGCGCCTGTATTGTATAAAAAATGTGTGCTTGGCTCATGTATTACAGGTTGTTCCAGAAATGTCTTTGTCCAGGTCTGGTTTGTCATTTCTCTTAGCTTAGGCATTGTATCTGCATCATGCCCTGTGTTCATCGTGAGCAGATGCTTGATTTTCATTGCTTTCAGATTATTATCTGGCGTTGCAGGGGTTTCATCAGGGAAAAACGAAATAACTGTATCCTCCACGGTGATTTTCCTTTCTTTCACCAGAAAGCCGATGGCTGTACTTGTAAAACTTTTTGAAAGTGAATATAGGGTATGCTTGTAGCTGGCATCAAAAGGCTTCCACCATCCCTCTGCCACTACGTTGCCATGTCTGAGCAGCATAAAGCTATGCCATTCAAGACCTGATTCTTTGATTGCCGCAAGGAAATCTCTGATACCTTTTGATGAAACGCCTTGTGATTCGGGAGTTTTTCTCGATAAAGCATTAGCCCCAACTGAGCCATGCGCCCAATGTTGCGGTATAGCAGCCAGAAGAGAAACTGCTCCGACCTGCCTGATAAAGGTTCTTCTTGTTGGGTTCATAGGGATTGGTTGAATATTTTGGTTGAATTAGGTGATTTCTTCTGATCGTTCAATAGCCATTTCAAGCCCGCGTAATTCTGCCAGGCCTTTAAGGCGGCCAATGGCTGAATAACCCGGATAGGTCTTTTTATGCAAATCGTCGAGTATCTTATGCCCATGGTCAGGTCGCATCGGTATATTCCAGTCTTTTCTGCCTTCGGCCTTTCTTTTCCGGGTTTCTGCAACGATGGCCTTTATTACTTCATACATATCAACATCACCCGTCAGATGGGCTGCTTCATGAAAATTGAGCGGATTTTCTTCTCTTTTGGTAGTTCTTAAATGCAGGAAATGGATACGGTCGCCAAATCTTTCAATCATGCCTGCCAAATCATTATCAGGTCTTATACCTAACGAACCTGTACAAAATGTGATACCGTTATTTGTGATGTCACAGGCAGCCATTAATTGCTTCAAATCACTTTCAGTACTAACAACCCGGGGTAATCCTAATAATGGTTTTGGGGGATCGTCAGGATGTATACAGAGATTGATGCCTAAGTCTTGCGCAATCGGGACAATCTGCTGAATAAAGTAATAAAGATTTTCTCTGAGTTCTTTGTCACCAATGTTCTTATAATTATCCAACAAACCCTGAAAGGTAGCTAAATCAAATGCTTCTTCAGACCCCGGCAGACCTAATAGAACTGTGTTCGTCAATGAGGCAATTTCATCTGACGACATCCGGTTCAATTTATTGAGCGCCTTAATCTGTACCTCTCCTGTATAATCTCTAAAGGCACCAGGGCGTTTCAGAATGTATAAATCAAAGATAGCGAAATCTTCCCATACAAATCTAAGGGCCTTGCCGCCATCGGGCATTTCATAAGCCAAATTGGTTCTTGACCAGTCTAATACAGGCATAAAATTATAGCAAACAGTATGGATGCCACACTCTGCTAAATTTCGTAATGATGTTTTGTAATTCTCGATCAATTGCTCTCTACCCGGCAATCCTTTTTTGATGTCTTCGTGTACAGGTAAACTTTCCACCACCAGCCAATGCAAAGGCACAAACCTGTCATTATCTCTTTCAATCAATTGTTTTCTTTCATTGACGGCTTCTATAGACCATACCTCACCGACAGGAATCTGATGCAGGGCTGTTACGACACCCGTACACCCTGCCTGACGAATATCCATTAATGAAACCGGGTCATTTGACCCAAACCAACGCATTGTATGAATCATATTCTCTAATTGTCTTTATTCCATTAAAATCCTGTTAAGATATGAATTACTTTAATTTTTATCGGTCCTGAAAGGCGAAGCCGGAAGGCCTTCTTTATTATATAAATTAGCTGTATCCGGATTATCTGCCCACGCATAGCGGACAGCTACCGGATTGGTAATAGCATCATTCCAGACTTCTACTTTATTTCCTTTTATTCTGGCCTTTGCCCATACAAATTTCTTGTCTGCCCCTGCAATGGTGAAATGTTTCAATTCATTATCACCATTAGCCATAAGCCCACTACCTGTATTCGAAAAACTGATAATGATTTTACTCTTTCTGACCTTCATTGATTGGTAGATTGGCCCAGAGAACACGATGTTTTTATCGTGATACGCTACCTTTTCAGCGGCTAAGGCTAGTCTTTTACCAACATTCTCCTTGTTCAGCGGATGAATGTCATTCCACTCTCCACTATCTATAATAACTGCCATTGCAGTTTCAGGCACATTGAGCGTTTGCAGTTGCGCTTCTCTTAACTCTGCCCATTGGCTCTCAGAGGGCTGGTCTTTAGACTCCATAAAATTAGCCAACTGCACATAAAGAAAAGGGAAATTTCCCTGATTCCATTTTTGTCGCCAGTCATGGATCATGCTTGAAAAAAGCTGATGATACTCACCGGGATTATTAGTACTTGATTCTCCCTGATACCATATTACGCCTTTGATTCCATAATTTATCAGAGGGTGAATCATTCCATTGTAAAGACCTACAGGTTTATACTGAAAAAAAGTTGAAGCAGGTAATGGTTCAGCCACAGCCCCCACTTTATATTGCCAGGTTCCTTTCAAATCTATTGCTTCGTTTCCAAGCCTGATTTCATAGGTTTTATCTTTAATAAAACCTCCTTTGCCTGAAGTATTGATTACTCTGGCAACAATGATATTCATACCAGGTTTTAGTATATCCTTTGCGATTTCGTATCTTCTTGGCGGGTATTGATAGCCTATTGTTCCGACAAATCTTCCATTTACATATACTGAATCGCTATCAACGATG
>CALRLS020000567.1:0-3600 GCA_943368815.1 Cyanobium sp. NIES-981 | reverse complement strand
CAAGTCTCTTCATCTCCGCAATCATCGCATTTATCATAATAATAGATAGATACACATAAGGTTGGTGCAATGGGGCCGTCGGTTATGCGTAAGATACGTGCCAATGTAATTTTACTGGGTTCTATGCTTAATGAATAACCACCGTTTTTGCCCTTATGACTTGTAAGTAGCCCATTGTTTCTTAATTCAAGCAGAATAGTTTCCAGAAATTTCCTGGGGATACTTTCCTCACTGGCAATATCTGTTACTGTGAGTGAATCTCTTTCACCATACTTTTCAGCCAAAACTTTTAAGGCCTTCAGTGCATATTTCGCTTTTTTAGAAATCATGGTGCTTGCTGATGAAGTGTAATTATTTTTTCAGTTTAGTTTAGTTCATTTGTATAGTTGATGACTATAAGGCAAATATAATGTGTATTTCTATTAAATCTATAAACTTAGTAGATTAAATTATTTTAAAGACTGAAATATTGTTAATTGCTCATTATTAATGCCTTATAAAAAATCTGACCTGGCTAATGATAAGCCAAGCCAGATTGCCTCATTAGTTTATTAAAACAACGAAGCCTATCAGAGTACAAAAAACTACGTTGTGCCTTTTATTGTATTTAGTGCACAACGCCTATATCTTTAATGATTTCCATAGTTCTTTTCACCGGCATTTATGGAAATAGGCAAGGTATTTTGTTTTGGGGGTAAAGGACAGGTAGCATAAGGTGTAAAAGCACAAGGCGGATTAATGGATTTATTGAAATCTAAGTAGACCTCCCCATTTTCATCAGGTTTGGCTGTATAGACAAACCTGCCTGCGCCATAAGTTTCTTTTTTATTTGTCTTGTCGGCAAAGATGATAAAGAGATTATCGCCCTCATCTAAAGCATCCAAACTATATTCTTTTCCATTTATAGTAAAAACTAATTTACCGGGAGAATCCTGCAGGTTAGTTTGACCTAAAACATCCAGTATGGGTATTTTCTTATTTTCTTCTTTTATCAACTTAGCTTTTACTTTCCACTTTTCATTAACAGGGAAAGTCTTAATGCCTGTAAATTCTTTCAGAAACGGGCTTTCTAAGTCTCTGAGACGAATACCATATTTATCACCTCTTTTGATAACGAACCATCGCAATGATTTGTGTTTGAGTATCACAGGCTTTTCAACCGGAAAGATTTTCAATTTAGTTACAGATAGCTCATCATTAAAAATGAATTTGTCTGGAGTTGTTTCAATGAAGACTTCTCCTTTATCTAAAATCAATGCTCCTAAAAATTCTTCACATTCTCCTTTTGGAAAGACAATCTTGTTCGAACTCGAAGTGCCAAAAGTGTTTTTACCCTCTTCTAACCAAAAGAGTCCGGCCAGATTCAGCCAGCCACTTTCTTTTTTCAGATTTTCGATTCTTTGGTTATGCCAGGTTTTTATTTCGTCCTCATAAGGTGTGTTTTCTGACATTTTAATAAAATTGGAGAATGTCAGAATTATGGCAGAAGCTAAGAAAAAGGACGTTATTTTTAAATTGCTATTTTTCATAACATTTGTTCTTTGGCACTTGGTTATTAGGGTGAGTGCTGTTTTTATAGGCTTAAAATTCCACTTACAACCCTGGTTGTAAGTGGAATCTGACTTTTATTTACAGACTAGCAAAAGCCTGTTCAATATCAGCTTTAATGTCGTCGATATGCTCGATACCTACCGAAATACGTAATTGGGATGGCTCAACACCTGCTGATAATTGTTCGCTCTCTGACAATTGAGAGTGTGTAGTTGAAGCAGGGTGAATAATCAATGTTTTTGAATCGCCCACATTTGCCAGATGGCTTATCAATTTCAGGCTATCTACAAATTTTGAAGCCTTGGCTTTATCTCCTTTCAATTTGAAAGATAATACACCTCCGAAACCACGGGTAAGGTATTTCGAAGCTAATTGATGGTATTGATTATCCGGTAAACCCAGGTAATTTACGCTTTCAACCAGTTCATGTACTTCCAGCCATTGAGCTAGTTTCAAGGCGTTTTCACTGATTCTCTCTACTCTCAAGGTAAGGGTTTCCAGACCTTGCAATAACAAAAAGGAGTTGAAAGGACTTTGAGCAGGACCCCAGTCTCTTAAACCTTCTACTCTGGCTCTGATAATAAACTGGATATTGCCGAATGGTCCGCCAATACCGAAAACATCATTCAGTACCAGCCCATGATAACTAGGTGAAGGCTCTGTAAACTGAGGGAATTTACCATTGCCCCAGTTATAGTTTCCGGCATCTACAATTACACCACCCATGGTTGTACCATGCCCGCCGATCCATTTAGTGGCCGATTCTACAATAATATTTGCACCATACTTAATTGGTTGTACAATCGCTCCGGCCGCACCAAAAGTATTATCAACGATTAGCGGCAAATCATGTTTCTGTGCTAATTTGGCAAAAGCTTCAAAATCAGGCACACTAAAGCCCGGATTCCCGATTGATTCCAGATAGATGAATTTTGTTTTTTCATCAATCAGTTTTTCGAAACTTTCTACACTATCGCCATTGGCAAAGCGTGCTTCAACGCCTATGTTTTTGAAAGAGTTTTTAAACTGATTATACGAGCCGCCATATAAAAACGAAGTGGTGATAAAGTTATCTCCTACAGTTGTGATATTATTGATTGCGATGAATTGTGCCGCATGACCTGACCCTACTGCCAGGGCAGCTACCCCACCCTCTAAAGCCGCAAGACGTTTTTCGAAAACATCGCTTGTCGGGTTCATGATTCTTGTATAAATATTGCCAAATTCTTTTAGGGCAAACAAATTGGCACCATGCTCTGCATTATTGAAAACATAAGAGGTTGTCTGATAAATAGGTACTGCTCTTGCATTGGTAGCCGGGTCTACTACCTGACCTGCATGTAATTGAAGGGTTTCGAATTGCATAATTTTAAAATGGTTTTGTTAGAAATTTATTTAAAACCTAAATTTAATGATAAAAGAACATCTACAGATAAATTCCCGATTATGTTATTAATCGGTTGAAAAATTGAGCTTGGTTAGAAGCTAACCAAGCTAATCCGGCATTGATAACCTATTACGATGATTAAAATAAAAACACTTATACTATTTAAAAACCTTTCTTTTCCCGTATATCAATCTTAGGTACAGTTTCTGTAAACTTGAAAAGTACGATAAGCATACAAGCAACAATAGTATCGACATACCTATTAGGGTCGGGTTAGGGAAATAATAGAAAGTGGTAATACTTATTAAACTCGCCCTGACAAATTCGAGATAAAAAACCCAACGCCGCTGATCTAAAATAGCCCCGCAATTGATAAGGGTTATCAGTATAAAGAGCGCTATCATTACCTGCATAAAAAATACTATATGATGCTCGAATAGGAGGAGTAGAAACAAGGCGACGGTTGTGATGGCAATCTGCGCAATGACATAATAACGAAACTTGCCGGTCTGTGCTTTTACTTTTCTTACTGCCAGAAACTTCTTTTCGGCCAATGCCCGCATCTGAGGATCAAAATCAGAAGGTTTACCAAAAATGATTTTTAGTTTATTCCACATTCCTTTTTCAGCTTTTACTGCATAGCCAATTTCAACCAGAAAATG
>CALRLS020000566.1:0-3602 GCA_943368815.1 Cyanobium sp. NIES-981 | reverse complement strand
GTAGCAGCCACAGAAGAGTCAACCCCTCCTGATAATCCCATGATTACCTTATCATCACCAAGTTTCTCTTTCAGTTCTTTGATTGAGGCCTCAGCAAATGAATCCGGTGTCCAGTTCTGAGAACACTCGCAAATATCAACCACGAAGTTCTTCAGAATGGTTTTACCTTGGAGTGTATGCGTAACTTCCGGGTGAAACTGGATTCCGTAACGTGGTTGGTCATGCAATTTAAAAGCTGCCACTTTTACTGTTTCGGTAGAAGCAATAATATCGGCACCGGTCGGAGGACTGGCTATGGTATCGCTATGTGACATCCACACCTGTGTATTATCGGCAACGTCTCTGAACAGGGCATAGCGGTTATCTATTTTATTCAGAATTGTGCGACCATACTCTCTGATAGAAGAAGGTAATACTTCACCACCACCCGTTTGTGCCATCATTTGTGCGCCATAGCAAATCCCTAAAACAGGAATTTCCGAAGGGAAGCCTTGCCAATCAACGGCAGGTGCATCTTCTTCACGCACTGAGCATGGACTACCTGAAAGGATAATACCCTTAATTTCAGAAGTGATGGCGGGGATTTTATTGAAAGGGTGTATTTCGCAATACACATTTAGTTCTCTAACTCTTCGGGCAATCAATTGCGTAAACTGAGAGCCGAAATCAAGAATAAGAATTTGTTCTGTCATGATAGGTTTCTAAAATGCAAAGTTAGCAGATTTAGCTACTTGGCACAATACATTTTAAAAAACTATTACTCATATATCACTTTTTTAAGATAATATACCTTGGGGTCAATCATAGGAGTAGTTTTGCTCTTCACCTTTATTGGCGTTGCACTGATTGTTTTCCGCTCAGTTTTATCATCTATCACAATATCAATGGGCAATGAGTCCGGATAATTGAGCGTTGAAATCAGGTATTCATCATCGGCAGTTTTCTTCACATCAACTTCCAGTTTTTTGGTAGTACGCAGGTAAAAATCAAACAGAGGTTTTAAGTTCTGTTTTGATTCCCGGCTAAAAAATATCTCTACATTATTGGTGTTTACCAGATTATCATAGGTGTATTCAGGGCTGGTAGCAAATTTCTTTAGAGCCGGAAAGAAAACGTCATCTCCAATAATATAGCGCAGTGTATGCATAAAAAATGCTCCCTTACCATAAATGTCGGCATGATAAACTGTGTCGGCATTCATGTGTTCACCCATTACCACAGGCAATACGTTTTTTGTGGCCCTGGCAGTTTGCTGCATTCTTTTTAAGTAAGCCTCTTCCCCTTCATGCTCACGGGTGTACATGGCATCTCCGAAAGAACATATCCCCTCCTGAATCCACATATCGGCCCAATCAATGCCGGTTATCTTATTACCCCACCACTCATGTCCGAATTCGTGGTGCATCAACCAGTCAAAATCTTTGCCCCCAACTAAAGTATATCTGAATTTATTGCCATAGGCGTTCAGTGTCTGGTGTTCCATACCCAGATGCGGGGTTTCGCAAATGGCAATTTTTTCTTTTATCCAGGGGTATTCACCGAAATACTTTTCCTGTACATGTACAATCCTTTCAAAAATATCCAGATGTTTCTCAGCCTTGTCGGCATGTTCTTCCAATACGTAAAACTGCATTGGTACAGTATGGCCCTCAATAGTTGTATAATTTCTGGAAACTACTTTATATCTGCCTATATTAAAGAGAATGCTGTAATTATTTATAGTATAGTTGGTTTTCCAATGAAAAGTACTTTTGTCTTTCTTTGTAGTCTGGCTTTGCAGGAGTCCCGGCCCTGCCACTACCAGACCTTTAGGCACCGTAATAATCAGGTCAGCTCCTTCGTTTGCTTCATCACTTGGGTGGTCTTTACAGGGAAAATACATTTTTGCTCCTTCACTCTGGCAGGTAATTGCTACCCATGCGGCGCCAGTTGTATCTGCAGCCCATGTAAAACCTCCTTTCCATGGCGGGCGAGGAGCAATGATTGGCTTGCCGCCATATTGAATTTTCACTTTCGCTTTTCCAGGTGCTAATGGTGAAGCGAGAGAAATTCTGATTAATTCATTTTCAAACTTAAATGGTTGTTCCTGACCGTTTACCCAAACCTTATCAATTTTGTAACTTTCTACCAAATCAAACAATAAAACATCAGTGCTTTTATTGGTTATAAAATCTATTTCAGTATAACCATCAATGCTTTGGGTGCCAGGTTTAACTTCCAAAGCCACAGTATAATGGCGAATATCCATCAACGCCTGCTCAGGTTTCAATAATTCACCTGATTTATTCTTTTGGGCATACGTAACAGAACTTAGTAATAAGGAAAGGAAAATGGAGAGGGTTTTCATAGTTTAGGAGTATGAAGTGTTTTGACGTACATCAACAAATATAAATAAAAAATCCATTACAAAGCTTCTTACATGTAATGGATTTATATGGAATCGCTATATATTAGCTATTGAGAAAAACACTCATTTCATCAGGCATCGGATAATTTCTGGCCTGTCTTCTAATAAGAATTATCTCTCCTAAATGAAATGATAAATGCGAGCCTAATTCCTGAAATAATTTCATTCGATTGCTTAATTGTTCAATATCAGGAATCAATTGAGTCAATTCGTTTTTTATGAATGCAATCTGACTGTTAAATAAATTGATTGCTGTATCAAGTATATTCTGGTCCTCAACTTCCCGATTACATGCCCAGGTCTCTGATTCACTAATCCGCTTGGCACTTTTACCTTGTATCAATGCAATCTGATAAGCTTGCCAGATAATCAGGTGATTTAAAATTTGCCAGATATTTTTAGGAGTATTTTCTAAAGTTTCACCAGCCTGACTAATACTGAGGTTTTCGAATACCTTAAATGTATCAAAAGCGCCATCAAAGATTTTACTTAAGTTCAGGCTCATGCTACTCGTGCGAAATATCTATATTCTTCTTATTGCAAACAACATTATAAATCTCGTACCATTCCTGGTTACTTAATTTAACACCACTTGCACTAGCTGCGTTGCGGATACGGTTTTCAGAAATAGAACCGATAATAGGCAAAGTACCCAGTTTCATTAACCATGCAACGGCAGTCTGTTCAACATTGGCATCGTATTTACTACCAATTTTTTCCAGTTTCGCTCTCAAATTAACCGCTTTTTCATCTTCTCCTGTCAGGATTCTGCCACCTGCCAGAGGCGCCCAGGCCAAAGGCTTACTGAAACTTTGTTTGATGAAATCAATGCGACCATCTTCAATGGCCGTTGTATTCATCAGATTTAGTTCAATATGATTAGTTACTATCGGTATAGTAAGGTATGAAGCCAGCAATTGATGTTGGAAAACCGAGAAATTGGCTACGCCGATATGCTTTACCTTACCTGAATTAACAACCTGAGCCAATGCCATAGCAGTTTGCTCGGGGTCAGCCAGAAAATCACTTTGTTGCAGGAGGAAAATATCCAGATAATCGGTTTTGAGTTTTTTCAGCGAACTATCAACACTTTTCAGGATATGGTCTCTTGAAGTATCGTAATAATCAAAAGTACCGTCGTCTGAGCGTCTGATACCGCATTTGCTGAATAGTACTATATCCTCGCGCCTGAAGG
>CALRLS020000565.1:0-3608 GCA_943368815.1 Cyanobium sp. NIES-981 | reverse complement strand
GCCTTTACAATACCTACCATTACTTATGCCGAGGCAATGGAACTATCACACTTTGGTGCAAAGGTCATTTATCCGCCAAGTCTTACCCCTGCTTTCTATAAGAATATTCCAATCAGGATATTAAATACATTTAATCACAAGCACCCGGGTACTTTTGTAAGTAAAACTGCCGAAACCAAAGAATATTCAATCACAGGTATATCATCGATTGATGACATAGCGCTGGTGAATATACAGGGTGGTGGTATGATTGGGGTGGCAGGTATTTCTGCCAAATTGTTTACTATTCTGGCAAAAAATAAAATCAGTGTTATACTTATCTCTCAGGCTTCTTCTGAACATTCTATCTGTTTTGCGGTTGATCCTAAATCCGCATTCGGTGTAAGAGAGATTCTGGAAGAAGGCTTTGCCCATGAAATCTCTCAGGGATTATTGGATAATATCTCGATTGAGCAGAACCTGTCGGTATTGGCGGTGGTAGGTGAGGGTATGAAATCAAGCTCCGGTACCTCAGGCAAATTATTCTCGGTATTAGGTAAAAACGGTATCAATGTAGTAGCTACTGCGCAGGGTTCGTCAGAATTAAATATATCGGTAGTAATCTACAAAAAGGATATCGGTAAGGCACTTAATGCCATTCACGAAACTTTCTTTCAGGTTGATGGCTTAACGCTCAATCTGTTCTTAGTAGGAGCAACCGGACTGATTGGCAGCACATTGTTACGCCAGATTCGCGAGCAAAGAGAATACCTGAAATCACGCAAGAATCTGAATATCAGACTGGTAGGTATTACTAATACAAGAAAAATGCTGATTGATGAGAGTGGTATCAGCCTTGAAAACTGGAAGGAAGCCTTAACGGAAAATGGTGAAATAGCCAATATCGGTTCGTTTGTTTCAGACGTACAGGATTTGAACTTACCCTATAGCGTTTTTGTGGATTGCACGGCTGATAAAAACATCGTACAGTATTATTACTCGTTATTAAGCGCCAGTGTGTCAATTGTTACGCCAAACAAGGTGGCCAATTCGGGCAAGTATGAGCAATACTTTATGCTGCAAAAAGCTGCGCAGAAACATGGTGTGAAGTTTTTGTATGAAACCAATGTAGGGGCAGGCTTGCCTATTATCAATACCCTGCAGGGCCTCATAACCAGTGGAGATAAAATACATAAGATTGAAGCGGTGCTTTCGGGTACGCTGGCCTATATCTTCAACAACTTCAAATCAGGAGACCGGTTTGTGGAGGTAGTAGGAGAGGCAAAAGCCAAAGGTTATACCGAACCAGACCCAAGAGACGATTTAAGCGGACAGGATGTAGCCCGTAAAATCCTGATTTTATCAAGAGAATGTGGTTTGAAACTGGAGCCGGATGATGTGAAAATTATCAATCTGCTGAACGATGCCTGCTTAAATGCCAAAACAGTTGATGAGTTTTTTGTGGAATTAGAAAAAGACAACGACAGATTTGAAAAACTATTGGCCGAAGCCGAAGCGAAAGATGAAGTATTAAGATACATTGCTACTTTAGACGGTGAAAAAGTAACGATTGAACTGAAAACAGTAGGGCGGAAACATCCGTTCTTCAATCTTGCTGGTTCTGAAAACATTGTTTCATTCACCACCGAGCGTTATAAATACAATCCTTTGGTCATCAAAGGCCCTGGAGCAGGCGCAGAAGTAACCGCCTCAGGTGTTTTTGCAGATATTATGAGTATTAGTAGCTATTTGGTGTAGGGCAGAATTTAGTGATTGTGTGAATGAGTGATTGAGTGATTTTTTAGGGTAAAGTAGTGATCGTGTAACCTTGTGTTCTTGTGTACATTGTGGCAATAAGTTTAACTCAAATAACTAGTATTAAGTATTCACTCAAAATCAAAAGCCTCTCCGAAATCAATCAGAGAGGCTTTTGTAATTTGTTTTATATCGATAGTAATTTTCTTGTGTACTGGCGATTAGTTTCTTGAATTATCATCACCAAAGAAAGTCAGGGTTTTATCTATTGTTTCGCTTAATAGCATCCACTCGTGTCCTTGTTCAGGATAGAAATTATAAGAGTTAATTACTGAATTGGCCTGCAATTGCTGTCTTAATAATTCTCCCTGGTCTGATGGGATGAACTCATCTTTACCGCCATAAAACATAATAACTGGAGGGGCTGCCTTTGTAACCTGATAACGGGGACTGGCTCTTTTAAAGGCATCCGGATTAGTGCCATAGGATTGGCCTATTAAGTTTTGAATATCATCTCCGAACTCACCAACCCTGATTTTATCAGAAGTTAAGTCTGTTGGTGCAGCTATCACAGAAACCCCTTTCACATATTTCGATTTATCGACCGTGAATGAATAAGCCAAGGCTAAATGCCCACCTGCACTGGCACCAATAAAGTATATTTTATCAGAGAAATTATATTGTTGGCGCATCGAAAGTATTTTGTTGACCAATGTATTAAGGTCATCAATCTGTTGGTCATATTTAATACCATTCTGGAAGGTCAGTCGATAATTTGCATTCACAATCACCCAGTTATCCCCTTTCGATTTCACTTCACTCACAAAGTTTTTCATAAAGCCTTTATCTAACTCTTTCCATGAACCACCATGTAAAATAATGACAACCTTGGTTTTGGTAAGTGAGCGTTTGGCCGGAACATGCAGATCATATTTCTGTAACTCATCAGGGCCATAAGACTGATGCATCAGGTCTACCGCAGTGCTTTCAATATAATCCGGTTGTTCAGGTTTGGGATTAGTCGTACCTGTAGAATCAATTCCGGTTCCGGTTTTATCTCCATCTTTCGATGGTTTCAGGTCTTCTATCATTTCGCATGAGCTAAATGCTGCCAGCGAGAAAATTAAGGTGATTGTATATAGGAGGTTTTTCATAATCTTAAAATTGTGTTTTAAGTGTGTTGCGATTCTTATACGTTTTGTTTAAAAATGTATTCCAAATATATTTCATAGCAAAAATCTGAAAATTGTATTTGATATGGGGAAAATATTCCCCAAAATGTGTGATGATATAGTAGAATCGACGATTTGGAACAAATAAGCGATATTTTCAAAAATTATACATCTGACATTTAGCAGAAAACCCTAATTTTGCATTTGATACGACATTAGAAGAAAAACCACCATTCATATTTTGGAAAAAGTAAATCTCTACAGGAATTCTCAGGTATTTGACGTAAAAATTCAATTAGCTTCCTCGAAATCAGAATCTAACAGGGCCTTAATTATCAATGCTTTATCAGGCTTTAAAGGCGATTTACAGAACCTTTCGTCTGCCCGTGATACACAAACGATGATTCGCCTGCTTAAATCAGAAGAGCCAATAGCCGATGTAATTGATGCCGGAACAACGATGCGTTTTCTGACAGCCTATTTTACAGCTACCGGACAAAGCAAAACCATGACCGGGACACCTCGTATGTGCGAGCGCCCCATCGGTATTCTGGTTGAAGCCCTGAAAACTATCGGAGCAGAGATTGACTATCTGCAAAAAGACGGCTACCCGCCATTGCAGATTCATGGACTTAGCGAGCAAAAAAGCAATGAGGTAACCATCAGAGGAGATGTAAGCAGCCAGTATATTTCTGCTTTGAC
>CALRLS020000564.1:0-3612 GCA_943368815.1 Cyanobium sp. NIES-981 | reverse complement strand
CTGTTTTATAAACCAATAACATTAATAAATCCACATTTACATGAAATCTTCTCAAAAAAAAATTGATAGTGCCGGATCGGTCGAAGCAGGTATGAAAGACAAACCCGTTTTTGAAAGGGCTTATGACCGCCAAGTAAAGAAATTAGTTGATAAAGTGGCAATAGTTACCGGAGGTGGTAGCGGAATAGGCAGAGCTATTTGCGTGGCTTTTGCCCGCGAAGGAGCCAATGTAGCAATAGTTTTCAGAAAAGACAGTAGCGACGCTAAAGAGACCAGGAAACTGGTAGAAGAGAAAGGGGTCAAGGCAATTACTATCAGTGCGGATATTAGTATTGAAGGCAATTGCAGGAAAATTATAGAAAAGGTAATAAAGACATGGGGAAAGATTGACATACTGGTAAATAATGCGGCGGTGCAATACCCTCAGACAGAAATAGAGAATATCAAAGAAAAGCAAATGCTTCAAACATTCAGGACTAATATTTTCTCACAGGTTTTTCTGGTTCAGGCAGCTTTGCCGCATCTGAAAGAAGGCAGCGCTATCATTAATACTACCTCTGTTACTGCCTATAAAGGGAATCCATTTTTATTAGATTATTCGGCGACAAAAGGAGCCATCGTATCTTTTACACGTTCCTTGTCAGGTATCTTGAATGGACGAAAAATAAGGGTAAATGCTGTAGCGCCGGGGCCAATCTGGACACCTCTGATTACCTCAACTTTTCCGGATGAATCATTGGATACTTTTGGAAAGGACACACCAATGCAAAGAGCAGGGCAACCTGCAGAAGTTGCTCCAGCTTATGTTTTTCTGGCTTCTGAAGATGCCAGTTATATTACAGGGCAGGTTATCCATGTTAACGGAGGTGAAATTGTAAATGGATAAGCTGCGAAATTTTGTTTAATCAATCAACAACCACATGATGAATCTGCAACCAAAAGAAATATTGACCGAAAAGGATGTGCAATGCGGAATGCGTCTGGGTATAAAAGAGGGTCTGGCCACTGAGACCATGACAGTACTGACAAGTGGAGCATTTTTAACTGCATTGAGCTTATTATTAGGTGCGTCAAACTTACAAATCGGCTTGATTGCAGCTTTACCCGCTTTCTCCAATATTTCACAATTACTCACTATATGGTTGGTAAAACGTTATAATAACCGACGCACAGTCAGCTTATTATTTTCTATTCTGGCGCGTATTCCGATATTGGTAATAGGCATAATAGCCTTGTTTTTTCCAAATAGTATCTCTATTCAGTTTATCATACTCTTCCTGTTCTTCAATTTCTTTTTTGCTTCAATGGCAGGTTTGAGTTGGAATGCATGGATGAAAGACCTGATTCCTGAAAAAATAATGGGCACCTATTTTTCAAGAAGAAGCGGTTATATGCAAACCCTGAATGTCTGTATGAGCCTGATTACTGCGCTGGGCATAGACTATATCAAGCATAATCATCCAAACTTTGAGTTAGATACTTACGGAGGTATGTTTGTATTGAGTGGAGTTGTTGGTATGGTTGGGGTTTATCTGTTATCCCGGATTCCGGAACCCAAATCTTTTCTGGGTGATGAAAATGTCTTCAAACTATTCATTTTACCGCTGAAAGACAATAATTTTTTACGCTTGCTTATTTTTAATTCCTTCTGGGTATTTTCGTTAAGTATAGCCACCCCGTTTTTTACGGTGTTCTTATTGAGGCACATGAATTATTCTATTTCCTATATCATCACTTTGACCATTATCAGCCAGTTATGCAGTATTGCCACCATCCGTAGCTGGGGAATTTTTGCTGATCGCTACAGTAATAAAACTATTCTTTCAATCTGTGCGCCGATTTATATTATTTGTATAGGAGCCTGGTCTTTTGTAGGTATTTATACAGAATTTTATTCAAATTTTGCTCTTTTAATCATTATCTATGCTTTAATGGGAGTAGCTACTGCCGGTATTAACCTCTCTTTGACAAACATTGGTTTGAAGCTTGCCCCGCGAAAAGAAGCCATTGCATATTTATCTGTCAAAAACACCATTACAGCTGTTTTTTCTTTCGTTGGGCCGCTTATCGGAGGTTTGCTAGCTGACTATTTTACAAACAGGCATCTGAATATACGAATCGAATGGACAGGGCCGGGGATGGATAAAGTATTCCGGCTCCTGTCTTTAAATCAATGGAATTTCCTGTTTATCATCGGTGCAGTATTAGCCCTGATTTCGCTAGAATTTCTGGTGCGGGTTAAAGAAGTTGGAGAGGTGGAGAAGAATCTTGTCGTGAAAATCATGCGAAGCAGTATCAGAAACAATATGAAGGATTACTTTGTATTAGGTAATATGTTGAACTGGCATAACCACCTGATGGCCATTATCCGAAAAAAGAAACCCGAAACAGCACAAAACGAAGTCCCCAAGCAGGTTTAAGTCGTCTATAGGTTTTAACATCTTTATTTTACCTGATTGAATTTCAATAAACATTAAAAAAATAACAGACCATACATAAACGAGTAATTAATTACACATTGATGCATTCTGTTTTTAATTGCCTATGAACTATCTTTAAGGTGGATTTTTTAATCGTATTAATCAGCAAATTTTCTTCAAATGATAAAAATAGGCGTTATCAATGTTTCAGACCGGGCAAGTGCCGGCATTTATGAAGATATTCCGGGTAAGGCAGTTGTTGAAACTTTAAAAGAATATCTGATTTCTGAGTTTGAAACCGTATATAGGGTCATACCTGACGAACGAGAGTTAATTTCACAGACATTGATTGAGATGGCAGATGTAGATAATTGCTGTCTGGTTGTTACAACAGGTGGAACGGGCCCTGCTCTGCGCGATGTGACTCCTGAAGCAACAGAGGCTGTTTGCCAGAAAATGATGCCCGGTTTTGGAGAATTAATGCGTATGGAAAGCCTGAAATATGTACCTACGGCAATTCTATCGCGACAAACCGCGGGTATCCGCAATCATACCTTAATTATTAATCTTCCCGGGAAACCTAAAGCTATCAGGCAATGCCTTGATGCTGTTTTCCCTGCAGTGCCCTACTGCATTGATTTAATTGAAGGGCCATTTCTGGTTTGCAATCAGGACGTAATGAAAGAATTTCGACCAAAAAATTAAATAAAAAAAACGCCTCAATCCCTATCAGAATTGAGGCGTTTGTCTATAAAACCAATCTTCTTACAATTTCTTATCTGCTTTCAGATAAGTTTTGTTACCATTTGAATTGATATAGTATTGTCCACCGCGAGGGCCTTCATAAATGGTACGTCCTTTTTCGTCTTTACCTATTTGTTTGTCCTCACCAGCTACTTTTTTACGTGTGCCGCCATCTGCCTCTTTAGTTTCATCTCTTACCGGAGGTTTAGGGGCAGGCTTAACTGTGTTGTCTTTATCTGTCGATTTTTTCTCTTTCTTATCCGCAGTTTCCTTTTTCTCTTTCTTGTCTACTTTCTCCTTTTTGTCAGCCGTTTCCTTTTTCTCTTTCTTATCAGCTTTATCTTTTTTATCGGCGGTTTCTTTCTTGTCTACTTTCTCTTTTTTATCAGCCGTTTCCTTTTTCTCCTTTTTATCTTTTTTATCGGCAGTTTCTTTCTTGTCTACTTTC
>CALRLS020000563.1:0-3616 GCA_943368815.1 Cyanobium sp. NIES-981 | reverse complement strand
AGAGACAGATTTCAAACTATCTACCCCAATCATATACGAAACTTCATTGTAGTTTCCGGCAGGGACATTTTCCAGTTTAATCAGCCATGAATTAGGGTCCGAATGTTTTACCAGAAAATATTTATCCGTAAACTTCACCACACTACCATTTTCGTTTTTAAGAGCAATATTTGAAACGAAATAATTAAGACGAGTTACCGTAAAATCTTCATTAAGAGAATTTTTAGCTGTTGTTGTTCCTAAAACCAATTTCTGATCGCCTATACGATTATCAAATTCAAGAGTTACGGTATTTTTATCATTTGGATTAATTTCGTCTTCTTTCTGACAAGAGACAATGATAATAGAAACTAAAAAAGCAATAATTAAATATGAGAAGTTTTTCATTATTCTAAATATATAAAGCCGTGTTTTGGTGTATATGCAAGGATATCCCAATAAACACAGGTGATTTGTTTTGAAATAATACAAATAAATGAATAGCCACCTAAACGAAGTCTGGCTACAAATCATCAATAAAAGAATGTATTATTGGAATGAAGGGGGATGAAAAACAGAAGATGGAAAATCAATTGTTGTTTTTTCTGCAAAAGGATAATTGTTAGCAGAAAAGCCTTTTATTTCAACGACATTAGTAAAATCAAAATTAATTTGACTTTCGAATGTATTTATCTCTAAAAGCTTATAAATAAAGTTTTGAAGGGCGCCTTGTTCTTCTTTTTCCGATTGCGCCTGGATTTTTTTAGCTAAAAAACATTTACCATCGCAATGTAGCTCAGGCTTGTTTTTATTTACACAATAGTTTTTGATAATGAAATCTTTGCGAAGCTCATAATCAAGGAAAATAAATGGCACTACAAACGATTTCACTACAAATGCGAGCGAAAGAAAGATAAGTGCTATTTGCTTGAATTGAAACATGAACGCAATTTAGTGCATAAATGAGAATTTAGATACTTTTTTTTCTAAAACTGATTTTATGGTAGGGATAATTAAATACATATATCTATTAAACGAAAAAATGATTATATATTATCCTAAAAAAAATCCATTTTCTATAATTTTAATTCTATTCCATATTTGATAAAAAAGAGCGTGTCTAAAAAGTATTTTGCGCCAAATATTATTTGGACACCCTTCACTTTTTTGACACCCTCTTTTTTGCAAGGTTTTCAAATCATATACTTATAGCAGAACAATCAACTACTTCCAACCACCGCCTAGCGCCTTATAAATATTTACTTCGGCATTCAATTGTTTTTTCTTAATCTCCAGCAATTCCATTTTTGCTTCGAGCGCCTCTCTTTGTGTAAGCAAAACCTCCGTATAATCGGCTCGTGCTGATTTAAAAAGGCTATTGGAAATTTCAATAGAATTACTCAGGATTTCTACCTGATTGGCCTTTGTTAGGTAGCTTTCAGAATAATTTTTATTACCTGCCAGTTGATTCATTACTTCCAGATGTGCATTCAGGACTGTCTGTTCGTATTTATATACTGCCTGAATCTGCTTTTCGTTGGCATTATAATAGTTCGCCTTAATCGCATTTTTATTGATTAGCGGAGCAATCAAATCACCCAGAACATTAACTGCGATAGATTTAGGATTAATCAGGTAAATAGGATTAAATGCCTGCAAACCAATACCTGCACGAAGGGTGATATTAGGATAAAAAGCGGCTCTTGCCACGGCAATATCCAGTTTCGCAGCCTCCAATTCCTGTTCCGCCTGACGAATATCAGGGCGATTGCTCAATAATTGTGACGGAATTCCGGCTGAAATCTTTAGAAACTGAATATTATTGAGATTGGCTGAATTACGTTTCACAGGCTGAGGGGTTCTTGCCACCAGAAAATTAATCCGGTTTTCGGTTTCAATAATCTGCTGCTGAATCTCATATTTAAGATTCTCGGTATTCAGCACCTGAGCCATAAACCGGTTCACTGCCAGCTGATTTACACGTGCGGCTTCTTTTTGCACCTTTACCATTTCGAGGGCATCTTTCTGAAGACCAATATTCTGCTGTACAGTTTCCAGCTGGTTATCCAGCACCACCAATTCATAATAGGAGTTGGCTATCTCGGCAATGAGGTTGGTAACCACAAAATTTCTACCTTCTATTCCGGACAAATACCGTTTTACGGCAGCGTCTTTGGCATTATGGAGTTTTTTCCAAACGTCTATTTCCCACGAAAACGTACCTAAGAGCGATTGCTCACCGATATACTTCGGCAATTTATCCGTTCTGGTTTTAGCGTCTTCTTCCGAAACACCATTCCAAGTATAATGCCCTGATTTTTCACCCCCCAGGCCTGCTGTTAAAAAACCAAATGGCTGATACTCCCCCTTTCTTGCCATGATTTCGTTCCTGCTGATTTCGATTTCATGAAGCATCATGTTCAACTCCTGGTTGTTTTTAAGCGCTTCATCAATCAGATTGGCAAGGTTACTATCGCTGAAATAATTTCTCCAAAGAATATTTTCAGCTTTAGTAGTATCCCCACTGGCTTCGTATTTGTCCGGCAATGTGTTAGTAACTGTTTTGGTTGGCAAATTTTCTACCTTACAGCTACCCAACGCAACAATCAGGACCAAAAAGAGGCCATATTTTTTTATTCTTTTATTCTTCATTTTGTTTCAGGATTTTTGAAATTAACTTTCTAAGTCTACTTTGTTCACCAAGTTCCGTTTGTCCTTCTACCAAATCTTCACTCAGCGTTATTATGGCTTCATCTCTGATAAGTTTTCTTCCATCTATCAATGTACCAAAAATGAAATACAAGCCCGGCACAATTAAAACCCCGAAAATTGTTCCGAACAACATCCCGCCCATAGCAGATGAGCCAATGGTTTTATTACCCACCGCACCAGCTCCATGCGCTCTGACCAGTGGTATCAAACCTGCAATAAATGCAAACGAAGTCATGAGGATAGGTCTGAAACGTGCCCTTGCCCCCTCAATGGCGGATGCGAGTACCGTCATACCCTCGTTGCGCTTTTGTATGGCAAACTCTACAATCAATACGGCATTTTTACCCAGAAGACCCGTAAGCATAATCAAACCAATCTGGGCAAATACGTCATTGCTCAATCCCATTCCTTTTAATAACAGAAAAGAGCCGAATATACCCGGAGGCAGGGATAAGATAACAGCCAAAGGCATGATAAAACTCTCGTATTGTGCAGCTAAAACCAGATAAACGAAAAACACCACCACCATGAAAATGATAATTGCTTCATTTCCGCGGCGAGCCTCATCGTATGATAGTCCTTCCCAGGCTATGTCGTAGCCTTTTGGCAAGGTTTTTTCAGCTACTTCACGAATCGTCCTGATTGCATCGCCCGAAGTATAGCCAGGAGCCGGTACTCCATTGATAAGAGCCGATGTATAGAGGTTATATCTGGAAATCTCGTTCGGCCCCTGTGTTTTTTTGATAGTCATAAAGGCCGAATAGGGTACCATTTCGCCCTTATCATTTTTTACAAACATGTTCAGAATATCTGCGGGGTCTTTTCTGAACTCAGGGCCTGCCTGCGTATAAACCTTGTAATAGTTGTTGAAGCGTACAAAGCCTTGTTCGTAGGTACTACCAATCATGATGTTCAGGTTTTCCAT
>CALRLS020000562.1:0-3639 GCA_943368815.1 Cyanobium sp. NIES-981 | reverse complement strand
AAAATCGCTGATTTTGGGCATGTTGCTGACAGGAAGCATATTATCTTGTAAGGTAAAAACTGACCCGGCTCCTACTCTTACTGCTGAAGAAACCTCTAACCAGACTATAAACAACTGGGTTTATGATAATATGAAGTATTGGTACCTATGGACAGACAAGATGCCAGTGAAGAACGCCCCTACTACCACGCCCGAAGACTATTTCTATACGCTACTGAACGATTATCCTAATACTGACCGTTTTTCATGGATTGAAGAGGATGTTGAAGCTCTTACCAATTCGTTGAATGGTATCAATAAAGTATTTGGCATGAAATACACTATCTACTACCTTGATGCAGCACAGAATGACGTTGGTTTTTTTGTAACTTATGTAATTAAAAACAGTCCGGCAGAAAAAGCAGGACTTAAGCGAGGAGATATTATTCTGACTGTTAATGGTACACAATTAAACAAAACGAATTATGGTACGCTAACAACTGCTGAAACTGCCACCTTCGGTTTGGGGAAAGTAGCTAATAGTGTTTTTTCATTGAATGGGACAACTTTACAGGTAACCAAAGCGGAAGTACAGGATAATCCGGTACACTTCTGGAAAGTGATAGAAAAAGGAAATAAGAAAATCGGTTATCTTGTTTATAGTCAGTTTATCAGCACTTTTGACAATAATCTCAGACAAGTATTTGGTGAATTTAAAAGTAAAGGCGTCAACGAGCTTGTACTTGATTTAAGGTTGAATCCCGGTGGATATATTTCTTCTGCTGATTTATTATCATCATTGATTGTAAAAAATCTTAATACAAATAATGTGATTCACAGCGACCAGTGGAATGCCAGCGTAAGCAAGGACAGACCTTCTTATACCACACCAACGAAATTCCTGAATGAAGCGAATAATCTGGGAACTTTGACACGCTTGTATGTGCTGACCTCAACCGGAACTGCCTCTGCCAGCGAGCTGGTTATTAACGGATTAAGACCATATATGGATGTTATTCTGATTGGTGCCCACACGTATGGAAAAAACGTAGGCTCTATAACCTTGTCTGATTCGCAGAAACGCTGGAAATGGGCGATGCAACCGATTGTATTAAAAACCATAAACTCGAAAGGTGAGTCTAATTATGGTACAAAAGAAGGTTTTCTGCCGGATTATGCCGTAACTGATAATGTGATTCCTTTTAAAGGATGGGGAGAAGAAAACGAAACCCTGCTGAAAAAAGCATTGGAGTTAATCACTGGTCAGGTAATGCAGACAGACACTTCGCCTAATGCCCGTTTATCGATTTCTGCAATGAAGGGTGAGCCATTGAAAGTAAACGAATCAGAAAATCCTTATCAGAATCGCAAGGAAATGTATATTACCTTGCCGAAATAAGAAGACTCTTTTTAATGATATAAAAATACCGATGGAGAGATTCATCGGTATTTTTTGTTTAGTCCCTATAAAAATACACCTACAAAATCCGTGAAGAAGCAATCTTCTGAGACTCATTGCCTGAACTAAATCTTTCTCTTTTTGTGAACAATTAGCCGAGCGTATTTTGGCTTTCTGAACGGCATCGAATGCCCTCTGGAAATTATCCGGTGCCATGCCTGCATTATATCTGGGTCATAATACCTACATATTAAATCATTTAATCAAATGGCTATTGAAGTGATAAAACTTTGGTCGAAGTAGAAGCTATGCATTTTAATTAAATTAATTCGTAGAAGTCTAAGATGAATTTATGTAGTATTTGACCAAACGCAAAGAATTATGAAAGTCAATAATCTTCAAACATAAACGAAGGAACTGAAGCTGTAAAGGCTAAATAATGTTAAAATTTTCAGGCAAAATTGTTATAAAATTGTCACCTGGATGTCTTCTGTGACTTTTTTTAAACATAGCAGTCAAAAAGAGGTTTATTAACTATTTCATACAACTAACCGCAAGTTTTTTTTTAATTTTTCATCTAATACTAAAATAACCAAATTCTATTTTAATATGAAAAGCTACTTTTAAGTATCGATACTTGTAAGCAAAGTGATTATAAAATAGATGCTGCAAGTATTGGAATGCAAAATTATTCAATGAGGTCAACCAAACCTTTTTCTTTATGGTGAACAGTAAGAAAACCTAAATATACCTTCTAAGTATTTTAAACCAACCTGCAATAAAAAAATGAAAACAAAGAAAATCGGATTCGCACTGGGCTTAATTACAATTTTTATGGGAAGTTGTAGTAAAGACGCAGACACTACAACTCCAGCCAACACAACAGGCGATGTAGATATTACTTCGGTTGTACAAGCTAAATTTGCCAATTCTATCACTAATGCTGTTACCGTTACTGTTAGCGGTTCAAATTTAATCATAAAAAGTGATGGAAGACCAAATCATAAATCACCATACTGGGGAGCTAGTAATTCTCTCTATGAGGCTTTCCCTTCAGGACACCAAGCAAATCCCAGCATTATCGGTGCTCAATCCTATACTATGACTATTCCTGCCAAACCTGCAGCAGCAAGTACACACGAAGCAACAAGTCTTTTTGCGATAGGAATGGCATTAAACGGTGTCCCGATTTTTAATAACAATGAAGGTGGGAATGTAGCTTTAGATGCGGGTACACTTTCTTCGCTTGATGGTGCCGGCGCCCACCCTGCTCAATCATCTGACTACCATTATCATGTTACTGGAAAATATACTACAGAAGATGATGCTAAATTAGTCGGTTTTCTAAGAGATGGCTTTCCTATTTATGGTAGAAAAGATAAAGATGGCACATATCCGAGTAATTTAGATGCCTATAATGGTCACACCGCTGCAACTACCGAGTTTCCAAATGGAATTTATCATTACCATACAAGAAACGAAAATTACCTAAATTCAGGATATTATATCTTAAAATCAGGAAGTTATTATGGTACCAAAGGAACTTTTGTTCAATAAATTTCACTTAGTTGCAACTATTTTTTGTTTATTAACAATGAATAGTTGCAACCATTTTCAACAACAATCGAATATAGCAGATATTAATAAAAATTATTTTGTAGATATATCTGGTATTCCAACGGATACTGTATTGGTATCAAACAAAAAATTATCTTTCATCAATAACTTCTATTTTTTTGAAGGTAAGAAGTTTTCAGGCATCGTAGTAGATTCTTACTTAAATGGAAGAATAAAAAAGCAAATCTCTATTTATAATGGTATGCTACATGGCACTTATAAAAGTTATTATGAAGATGGAAAGCCTTGGGAAATAAGGACCTATAAAAATAACTTAAGTACAGGAAAACACTATGGTTTTTGGCCAAAAAGTGGAAAACTTCATTTTGAATACAATTACTTTGAAGAAAAGATGGAGGGCTTACAAAAAAAATGGTACAAATCTGGAAAACCTTACCTTTCTTTAACTTATTTAAATGACCGAGAAGAAGGACTCCAGCAAGGCTGGAGAGAAAACGGTAAACCATACCTTAATTACGTAGCAAAGGAAGGATATAGGTATGGGTTGCAAAAGGCAGCCTTATGCTATTCATTAAGAGGCGAAAGAATAAAAACTGAACCAGAATGAGCAAAAAGTATATTGTTTTTTTTATTTGTATTTTTCTAATGTCTTGCAAGGACAGAGTTAGAAAATTACCATATTA
>CALRLS020000561.1:0-3639 GCA_943368815.1 Cyanobium sp. NIES-981 | reverse complement strand
CTTCTATTTTATAATTACCATTTTCATCCGATACTGTTCCTCTTTTTGTGCCTTTAATAGTAATTGTAGTTCCTGGCAGTGCTTCTTTTCCAAAAGCATCTACTACCTGTCCGGATACCACCCGATTCTGCCCGATTCCTTCTTCAATGCTCAATAGAGTTAATATGGCCGCTGCCATATTGCGCACAACTTTCATGTTACTGATTATTGGTAAGGTGATTCTTTGTTTATTGCTCTGCTTTTTCAGGGTAGCTACCGGAATTTCATACAGCAACTGGTCATTCTCCACACGCCATGTCGGAAACCATTCTTCGATGTCATAATTTTTCATCAGTTGGTCTTCTCTGAAACGACCGCAAAGATTTTGGTTTGAACTTAAATGGTCTCTGAAAAAAGCAACCAACCCGCTTTCGGACATCTGGCTAAAGTCTATTACATTTTTCTGACAAGAGCCACAAAAACCTCCGCTTGTGGTTGGTGTGAATGATTTCCATTGCTCATGGCATGGGGTATCAATATTCAGTTGGAAAGATTGTTTCATAGATGTATAAAATTTAGATTTTGCTGTATTGATGCGGTGTTGAGAGTTTTTCCATAAAAGATTTGAGATTTTTTTGAAGAGAGAAATGAAATAATCAAATTAAGATTTGGTCAAATACTTTAAAGCGACAAGTTCAAGCCCCTGAAATAGTTATCAATTTTGCGCAGCCTTGCAGGAATGGTTATCTCACAGATGTATTTTTTTCAATTTCCATATTAATCGTCTAAAACCCCCGAGTACCGAATTTTTACGTTTTGATATATAAATAACCTGACCCAGAGCCATTAAATCTTCTTCCATCTCCATTTTTGAAAAGCCCTCAGCTATTGATATTATTTTCGCAATCGGCTTAAAACCAATAGAACTAAAAATTAAAGTCTCGTTATCTGATACTTCAATCTTATATTTTCCATCATTATCTGATATTGTCCCTCTTTGCGTGCCTTTAACGACAATTGAAACTCCGGATAAAGCTTGCTTATCGTTGGCATATACTATTTGCCCAGAAACTACCTGAGTTTGCCCAATTCCCTGCTCTACACATAATAAGGTCAAAACCGCTACTGCTGTGTTTCGCACAACTTTCATATGTTGAATCAAGGGTAATGTTATGGACTGTTTATATTTCTTTTGTGCAATTAAAGCCACCGGAATTTCATATTGTACTTGGCTGTTTTGTATGAACCATGTCGGAAGCGAATAGTCCTTCTTCAATTGGTCTTGCCTGAAACGGCCACAAAGACGTTCTGATGAGTTTTGTCTGTCTCTGAAAAAAGCAACTAACTCGCTTTCAGACATCTGACTGAAATCCACTACGTTTTTCTGACAGGAGCCGCAAAAACCTCCGCTTATGGTGGGTGCAAATGATTCCCACCGCTCTTGGCAGGGGTTCTCGATATTAAGTTGGAAAGATGGTTTCATAGGTATCTTAAAATTAGGTTTTGCCCTATTGATGCAGTCCCGAAAGTTTTTCCATAAAAGATTTGAGATTTTTTTGCAGAGAGAAATAAAATACTCAAATTCGGGTCTATTCTTTAACCTCAGTACCCTCTATGCAAACCTACGATACCATCATTGTCGGAGCCGGATATGCCGGACTTACCGCTACCCGTGAACTATTAAAAGCAGGTAAAAAAGTAATTTTATTAGAAGCCCGCGATAGAGTAGGAGGTCGGGTGCATACCCAGCATTTTGAGGATGGTAGCTATGTAGACCTTGGAGCAGCCTGGATTGGCCCCACACAGGACAGGATGTATGCTTTAGCAAAAGAATTTGGTGTACAGACTTTCCCGACGTACGATGAAGGGAAAAGTACATTGCTTTACAATAATAAATTGAAGCATTATAAAGGAATCATTCCGCCTCTGCCGATTCCCTCTTTGTTAAGTCTGGATATGGCGATCAAGCGTATGAACAAACTGTCTAAAACAGTTGATTTGCAAAACCCATGGAATACACCTGATGCCGCCTATTATGATTCTATGACGCTGGCAAGTTGGATGGACAAACAGATGTCTTTTAAAACGGCTAAGGTAATGTTTAAACTGGCTGCAGAGGCTATCTGGGCAGCTGACCCTAACGAAATTTCGATGTTACATGCATTATTTTATACAAAATCATGCCGTGATTTAGATACATTGATGAACGTAAAGAATGGGGCACAGGAAGAAAGGTTAGTAGGAGGGGCATCTCAGCCGGCGCTGAAACTGGCAGAGACCTTTAAAGAACATATCAGGCTGAATAGTGTCGTGCGTGCCATCAGTCAGCAGGACAATCTAGTGACAGTAAAAGGAGATGATTTTGAACTGATGGCCTCAAAGGTAATTGTGGCATTGCCACCTACCCTTGCCGGACGTATCCGGTATTCACCATTAATGCCAGCCAATCGTGAACAACTCACCCAACGTATGCCAATGGGGGTTGTCTGGAAAACCTATGCCATTTATGATAAACCATTCTGGAGGGAAGAAGGCTTAAACGGTTTATCTGCAACCAATGATGGCTATGTAACAGTTACCTTCGATAATTCTCCCAAAGATGGGAGCAAAGGTATTATGATGGGTTTTGTATTAGGCAATCAGGCGAAAGCCTTTGCTCAACTTTCAGCTGAAGCCCGTAAGGCATCTGTCTTAGATACGTTTGCTAAATTCTATGGTGAAAATGCCCGTAATCCTGTACAGTATCTTGACCATAGCTGGGCAGAAGAAGAATTTACCCGAGGTTGCTATGCAGGCCTGATGCCTCCTGGCGTGTGGACATCAGTAGGGAAGGCTCTTCGTGAACCAGTAGGTAATATTCATTGGGCAGGCACAGAAACCTCGGACGTATGGAATGGGTACATGGAAGGTGCAGTTCTTTCAGGGGAAAGGGTTGCGAAGGAGGTTATGGGGAATTGATATACTGAGTAATTTATATTTATCTTGAATATTAAAAGACATTTCTCAGGTAGCAAAAGCTATTATTTATTAAGTAGGATTGAATTTAAGAGCCAGACAGCCCTATTCAGATACCTGAAGGGAACAAAACCGAACTAATGAAGAAACTAGCAGTAATCAGAACACCTTGAGTTGAAATATGAACGAAAAGAAAGTGATAATTGTTTTGAATCAAGACGATAGAATCTCATTTTGACAAATACCTTATTACCTAAAATAGCCCATTAGCCCCTGTGAAGGGGCTTTTTTGTTTTAGTTTATAATAATGTGCCACATAGTAAATCTTATTGTTTGGTAATAAATAAATGTCTTAAATTGTGCGGTTATTACTTACCTACTATTAACTGCTTATCAAAATTTATGACTCTTCGTCTTTTAACACTCGTATTTATTCTATTTATTTCGTGCAAAAACAATGAGATAGATATTAAGCAACAAAGGTCATGTTTATTAGAAAGAACTACTCAGGAAAATGGAGATAAATTAAGTGAGATAAAATATGATGCACAACAAAGGCCTATTAGTGCTGAGTATAAAATTAAAGACCTGAATTTTAGTATCATCTATGATGAGGCAAAGAATATAAAGTATATTAAAAGCAATTTATTTGGGCAAATAGAAGTGCTTTATAGCGCAGATGAGCAGATTACACAAGTAAATACT
>CALRLS020000560.1:0-3670 GCA_943368815.1 Cyanobium sp. NIES-981 | reverse complement strand
CCCTCCTTAGTAAATTCCTCTTACCCGGCTGAGGGTTTCAGGTGTCATTTTGAGGTACGATGCAATCATTTTTAAGGGAAATCGCTGTAGTAAATGCGCTTTGTTTTCTAATAGATGATTATACTTTTGCAAAGGTGTAAGGGCATTATCAAAATAATGCATTCGTGCCATGCCTTGTTCCATTATCTTGCCTAACTGAAAAAACACAGGCGACATCTCTATAAGGTTATGGACTGCATAAATCGTGAGTTCAAACACATCACAATCGGTATATGCCCTGATATAAGTAGTAGAAGGTTTCTGACCTACAAAACTCGTATAATTCATTATAGCGTCAGTATCAGTGTACAAATCAATGATATTCTCTTCAGTATCGTTGAGAGCAAACTGATACGCCGCCCCGGACACCAGAATAAATACTGATCTGGACACTTCGCCTTCAGTCAGCATCATTTCATTTTTTTTAAACTGCCTGCGTACAGCCCTCTTTTCTGCCAAAGCTATGTCGTCAGCCCCGAATCTCCCTATTTTATTTAAAATGGTATCAAGCATTTTTTTATTGTCGATTGTCAAGTGAATTGTCGAATGTCAAACGGTCCGTCGCACGGTGCAGATTGTCGAATAAGAAAATTTATTTGCAGCTATCCGGCATTATCCGGCATTACTATGGGCCAATTTTTTCTGATAGTAAGTTTACTCACGGTTAGTTATTGTTAGCTAATTTACTGATAGTAAGTCTAATCACAATAAGTCTACTCACATTAAAAAACCTGATTCTGAAACTTATCCGGTATTATCCGGCATCAACAATGACTCATAGTCAAAAAACAATTGCTGTTAAAAATCGTTAGGTAATGCTATATTAGTTCTTTTAAAAAAAATCGACAATTTGCAATCGAAAATCGAAAATTCCCCTACCCCCTCTCATGAGGTTCCACATGTATCAATATCTGGTCCAGTTCAGGCATTTCGGCTTGCAGATAATCCTTCAGGTCATGCGCTACTTTGTGGCTGTCTCTTACTGTCATTTCTGCATCTACCTCAATATGCAAATCTACGTGGTATTTCATACCTGCTTTTCTGACAAAACATTTTTCGGTGTCCAGCACACCATCCACCTGTAAAGATTTCTCTCTGATGATCTCAATCACATCATCATACAGGTTTTCGTCCATAATTTCTCCAAGTGCGGGACGAACAATCTGATAGCCATTATAAAAGATAAGACCCGAAGCAAACAAAGCCGCCCAATCATCTGCAGACTCATAGCCTTTACCCAGAATCAAAGCAATGGAAATACCAATAAATGCTGCTACCGACGTAATAGCATCACTACGGTGGTGCCAGGCATCAGCCTTTAATGAAGAGCTGTTCGTTTCTTTACTTCTTTTCATAACAAGCTGGTAAGAAGCCTCTTTCCAGATTATAATACCACCCAGTACAATCAATGTCCAGGCCTTGGGCAAGGCATGTGGAGTCTTAATCTTCTCGATGCTTTCGTAAGCAATCAGGGTGGCAGATATTATCAGAAAACCCACTATCAAGAAGGTAATCAGTGGCTCTATGCGGCCGTGTCCGTAAGGGTGATTTTTATCAGGCGGTCGGCTTGCATATTTTAAGCCAAGTAATACCAGAAAAGAAGAAAAAATGTCGGCAGTTGATTCGATGGCATCGGCAATCAGGGCATAAGAATTACCGAAAAATCCGGCTAACCATTTGATAATGGCCAGACCTATATTGCCAAAAATACTAAAGTAAGTAGCTTTTATAGCCTTTTGCTCGGAGGTACCTGCCATCTATTGGAATGAATTGATGAACTGCTTCCAATACAGAAGCAATTTACTGAAACTCAGGCAAAGATAGGCTATATGACCTTATAAAACTGATATTTTTATGTATTTGACCAAAATCCGTTGTATTTCATGCAATAATATGTGTTTTTATGAGGTGTCGCATTTGCTGCCAGCTTATATCCCACGAATGCGTTTTCAGAAACTCATCAATACTTCTCTTCCATTCTCTCCGCTTATCGTAAGATAGCACCTCTTCAATGGCTTCTTCAAAGGCGTACACATCATCAGCAGTATTTATGAGTCCCATTTCGTGATAGGGACTGATAATATCCGCCACTGGTGTAGCCACCATCGGCTTAAATGCAGCGAGATACTCTGCTGTGCGGGTAGGTACATGTGCCTGTGCTGCTTTACTGGTCGATACCAGCAATAAGGCTGCATTCCATCCACTGATATATGAGGGCATCTGCTCATAGGGTTTTTCTCCTAAATAATGAATATTGTCAGCCTTTGGTAATGTATCTTCTTCAATGCCCACTACCGGGCCTACTAATACAAACTGCCAGTCAGGGCGTCGGTCAGCAAGCGCTCGCAATAAATCAAGGTCAAAGCACTCATCAATGGCGCCATACAAACCCAGCCGCGGATACAGTATCTCTTCCTGATCTGCAGGTTCGGGTAATTCCAGACGTGCCTGCATAAAATGTTCTTTTTCAATACTGCTCGGGAAATTATAAACCTCAGGATGAAAGTTCTGCTTGGCTTCGAACAGGGTTTTACCATTGGTAAACACCAGGTCACTACGGGTAATCAGCTCATTCTCCGCATGAAGCAGACCCGATTGAAAGCTACTTAACGGGGTGGTACAATCATATATTACTACTCTTGGATATAAGTCGGTTGTATAATGAATACTCTCAGGTGAATAATACCAGGCTCCATAATTCACAATCTTATAATCAGCGCAAAGCCTGCCTAATAAATCGTGCATGACCGTGTGTGTATCAGTTCTTGATGTATCCTTGGGGAGTTTACAATTCACCACAAACAGATTATTATGTTTCTTCAGTGCCATTTGCGGGGCTGAGGTATTCTCATCAAATGTAGGGTCTTCAATATAAAAAACCCGCCATTTTTTTGCGGCATGGCTCATCAGGTGCTGAGGACGCTGAAAAACAGACTCCCATTTAATAGGCGAAAAACAAAGAAGTGTATCAATATTATCTTCTTCCGCTACCTCAACAATTTGCTTGTCGTGAGGGAATGCATAGTCATCAGTGTCAAAACCTTTCATAGTCTTTAAGTATTTATCACAACATTACCTAAATAAACGTTCCTTTGTATATACGTTTTAATCTATTGATATTCAGACACTTAACTGGTTTAAAATGGGGGAAACATGGGAAGGAATGGGGTTTATAATTCCCATAGATAAATCACGGCGAATGGCAGGCAGATACAAAAAAAGGCTTTGCATAATGCAAAGCCGATTTCTGTAAAAACAAACTTTCTTTCTTTCTCTTACACTAAAGTCTTATTCCTGTACCGCTTCTTCATTAATATGAGACTCGGCCAATTCCGTTAATTTTTTGTCTGCTGCTCCTTCTTCGTCCAGAATACTTTGTAATACTTCTGCAGCATCATCATGGCCTAATATGCGGGCAAGCGTGCGTAATGTCCCATAAGAAGCCATTTCATAATGTTCTACTTTTTGTGCAGCCATAATCAGACCGCAATCACGCACCATAGTACCCTTGTCTGTCGATTCAATAATCTCTTCTGCTTCCTTCACTAAACCTTCCATCGCCGGACAAACCTTGGTTTTAGCTTTTTCGCCAATAATCTCAAAAACCTGCTCTACTTTGCTTACTTGCCCT
>CALRLS020000559.1:0-3683 GCA_943368815.1 Cyanobium sp. NIES-981 | reverse complement strand
GATGGCAGAATTATATCTTTGCCAGCTTTCTGTCATCAGACAGTTTTTTCCTAAATTGCCAAAAATTCAGCGCTATTCCTCCTATGCAGACCATCATCACCCATGCCACTATTCATACTGGCACAGCATTACTTGAAAACCATACGATTGTTATTGACAAGGGCATTATCCAATCTCTTGAACCCATAGAAAATTTCGGCCATGAAAATGCGCATACCATAGATCTGGCAGGTAAACACATTGCCCCGGGTTTTATTGATACACATATCAATGGCGGTGAAAAACATTATTTTACGCAATACCCAACCGAAGAAACCATACAGGATATTTATGAATCAAGTCTGGTTTTAGGTACTACGCATGTATTGCCCTGCCTGATAACCTCGCCATTAGACAATATCCTGAAAGGCATAGAAGCGACCAAAAGCTATATGCAGAAAAACCCTGATTCGGGAGTATTGGGTATGCACCTGGAAGGTCCTTTTCTGAATCTGGCCAAACGTGGAGCGCACTTAGCCGCTTATGTAAGAAAACCTACAAATGCAGAGCTGGAAGAAATCATTAAATACGGCAAAGGCCTAATAAAAATCATGACCATTGCTGCCGAAAACTTTAGTGACGAGCAACTGGACTTATTGTTAGAAAGCGGTATCAAATTATCTTTAGGACACTCCAATGCCACTTACAAACAGGCAGCGTATGCCTACAAGAAAGGCATCAGCCTGTGCACACACCTCTACAATGCCATGACCCAGATGGGTCACCGTGAGCCGGGAGTAGTTGGAGCTACATTCGATAATCCTGGTGTGTATGCGCCTATTATTCTGGATGGTTTTCATTGTGATTTTGCAGCGGCACGCATTGCTTATAAAATCAAAAAAGACAAGCTATTTCTGATTTCTGACGCCCTTTTTGTGGGTGATAAGGTAAAGCATTTTCAATGGGAAGAGTTTGATGCTTATCTGAAAGACGGGCAATACCGTAACTCAGAAGGGAATTTAGCCGGAGCAGCTATTTCAATGGCTGACGGCGTACGCAATGCTGTTCAGAAAGTAGGTATCAGTACTGAAGAGGCCATCAAAATGGCTACCATCCGAGCAGCAAAAGCAGTGGGTATGGAACAAAGCATAGGACAGATTGCCACAGGTTTTCCTGCAAAGTTTGTTGTTTTTGATGAAACATTGCAGCATTTTGAGCCTTTGGTTGTTGGGTGATTAAATTGATTACCCTCATTAAATTAGGGGAATCGTTCCTTTCGTAGAGACGTATTGCAATACGTCTCCCGTGTCGAATATGCAATTAATCATCGATTGATTTTTAAATATTTCTGCCCAAATTCATTTATTTAGATTGGACGTACCAACGAGACGTATTGCAATCGCGCGGCGAACCGTACGTCTCTACAAAAGGAATTTTATCCATCCCTGAACTACACATTCAATCATCAAAATTCCCCTCCATAAAAAAATATTAAAAAATACTTGCAAAATAATACCGATTGGTATAATTTTGCATCATCAATTCGATACTGATATGGGCAAGGCAGCAAAGACAAGAGAATTCATTATTGAAAAAACAGCACCCATTTTTAATGTAAAAGGGTATGCCGGTACATCAATGAACGATGTAACAGATGCAACAGGCTTAACCAAGGGTAGTATATATGGCAATTTTCTGAATAAAGACGAAGTTGCCCTGGCTGCTTTTGATTATAATCTGCAATGTGTAGATAATATTATCAGTCAGGAAATACGTACACAGAAAACTTTTCAGGACAAGTTGCTGGTCTATGCCAATGTCTATGAAAATTTCTTAAAATTTCCTTTTCCTGTGGGTGGTTGCCCGATTTTGAATACAGCTATAGAAGCCGATGATACGCACCCTGCCTTAAAAGAAAGAGCTGCCAATGCCATTATTGGCTGGAAAAACAAGCTTATTTCACTGATACAAAAAGGTATTGATGCAAAGGAGTTCAGACCAGATGTTAATACCGAGCAAACTGCCCTGACAATAATTGCGATGATAGAGGGAGGAATTATGCTAACAAAAGTAACAGGCAAACTGAATTATAGAAAAGCAGTGATGCAATCGGTTGAGAAAATAATACGGGATTTAGTTTAGAGTATGGCTAATAGTTATAACTGGCATACTCTATTTTTTTTAACAATAAATATACCGAACGGTATAAAATAGCAAGATTATGACAACGCCAAATAGAGAAAGAACATTTTAATGGGAGAATCCTTTAGAGGGAGCTAAACAAGCCCTGTAGATGTCAGGAATAGACTATTTGCAGGCGATGGGTGACGGTAAAATTCCATTTCCTCCCCTACTCCATGCCCTTGATTTCAAACCTACACATCTGGAAAAAGGAAAGGTGATTTTCTCGTTTCAGCCACATGAGTTTCATTATAATCCTATCGGCAGTGTACATGGGGGTGTCATTTCTGCCATTCTTGATTCGGCTATGGGTTTTATACACTACACTCCATACTTGAAGCAGGTGCAGGGTATACTACCTTAGAACTGAAAGTAAATTTTTTAAAAGCCATTACTATCCGTATAGAAGAACTTCATGCAATAGGCAAAATCATACACTCCGGTGGACGAACAGCCTTAGTAGAAGCACAATTAATTGACAAAGACAATACAGTTTATGCGCATGGCCTAAGCACTTGTCTCATTCTAAAATATTAAACCAAATAAAAAAAAATGAAAACAACACAGAATACCATCCTGATAACAGGAGGAAGCGCCGGAATCGGTTTTGAAATAGCCAGACTTTTCAGCCAACAGGGCAATCATGTAATTATAGTGGGCAGAGACGAAGAACGTTTAGCCAAAACAGCAGGTAAACTACAAAATGTGACACCATTAGTTGGTGACGTAAGCAAAGAAGAAGATGTAGAAGCATTGGTAAAAATACTCTATACCGATTTCCCGAACCTGAACGTAGTGGTGAACAATGCAGGCAGCGCCTTTGTAAACAATCTTCTGGAAACAGACCGCACCTTCGAAAAAGCACAGGAAGAAATGCTCACCAATTACCTGTCAATCGTCAGGCTCAATGAAAAGCTTTTACCTTTATTGACAAAACAGGACAAAGCCGCTATCGTCAATGTTTCTTCAATAGTAGCATTTGCTCCAAATAATCTTTTGCCTACTTATGGCGCAAGCAAAGCTGCTTTGCACTCTTATACCCAATCTTTGCGTCTATCATTAGCCAAAACACCAATAAAAGTATTTGAATTAATGCCACCATTGGTCAATACAGATTTTTCACAGGTTATAGGTGGTGCAAATGGTATTTCACCTGCGGTAGTGGCTGAAGATTTATTGAATGCTTTTCAAACTGACGTCTTTGAGATTCATGTAGGTCGTACGGCTGATTTTTACAAATTATTTCATAGTTCCCCTGAGGAGGCACTATTAGCTATGAATCCAACATTACAATCTTAAATATACAGCACATGAAACAAAAAATAGCATTCGCTATGATTATGGGGGTTATCACAACAGGAATCATTTCCTTTACGCTCATTTCAATCAATATAGGTTTTGGAGAAAAATTTCTGAGCATCTGGCTTAGGTCATGGGCAACATCTTATGCGGTTGTGATACCTTGTATCTTGCTTATCGGCCCAAAAGTACAGGCCATTGTGAATACGCTTTTTCCTGAAAGG
>CALRLS020000558.1:0-3698 GCA_943368815.1 Cyanobium sp. NIES-981 | reverse complement strand
AGATGTGTTAAAGCTTTTGAAACATAAGCCTTTGAATATCAGATTTTACCCGGTATTGGAAGTAAGACCAAACAAACATACATTTACTTGGGCATTTATAGGTGCAGATAATGCGGGGAATAATATACCAGAGACTGTAATTGATGTTATTAACCCTTGCCCACCACCACCTCAAGGTTGTAAGGAATTGGAAGTAGAACAAGAGGTTAAGCGGCTTTTCTGATTTTATCTAGAGGCATAATTCTGCCTGTCAATTTTTATACCTGAATGTGAATCCTCATTTAATGAACCATCCGTGGTGTTACTAGTGAAAATTTACGCTATCTACACAATGAAAATATATGGTATAAATACGGTCTTATAGTGATTTTATTCTCTTCTGAGTAGGGGAAAAATACGGAGATTTTGTGACTATTTGTTTTGTAAATTATTGATAGTGAGATAATTATACATATACGTTTAAATGCCCTATTTAACGTATATCATTAAAAGTGCACCTTTGTTTAGTTAAATATTTCTTAACCCTTAAAACATTCTTACTAATATGAAAAACGAAGAATCACAGAAAAAACCATGGATTTTGATTTTACCATTAATAGCAATTTCCTTAATTATTGGGTCCTTTCTAGGCTACTGGTACAGCTGTCTTGAAAAACCAAATAATTTTGCTGAATCATTTAATAGTACTTCCATAAAGTTTGAAAGTGATAGTTTTGATAGTCTTAGGAGTTTTAAATTTACTAAACCGATTGAAAGACTACAAGCGAAGGAATTTGCTGACTCTTTTTTTACAGTTCTTCGTGGTAACATTATAAATGGAAAGAACTATGTTGAATGGGCTCCAGACTTTAAGGGTTGGTCTGTTAAAATAGATACTCTTAAAAAGTACATTTTAGAACAAAAAGATAGAACTGGAAAAATTGTATGTACAGACTTAATGTTTCATATTGCTCTTAGAGATAAAAAGCCAACTTTAATAATGACTGGAGCAATTAAAGAGCCAGATACTACTAAGTCGAATAAATTAAAATTGATTTTCTTGAAGAGTGATCCTAGTTGGGGTATGGGAGCCACAGTTGCTCGGGATGGAATTCTTGAATGGGTTGATCCTTGTCCTAAGATTTGTCCGGATACTTTTTAACTTAAATTAGTTCATGACTCAATACTATATATATTTCATAATTTTAATAATAACATTAGTTATTGGATTAATAAGGTATAAAAAACTTAACAGCAGTAGCCGTATACTACTGCTGCTGTTGTTTTTGACAATAGTAAGCGAATCGATAGCAACCTTTGTAAGATTTTCTACTATAAATAATTTGTTTGTTTATCATATTTTCGGCCCTATTGAAGTCTTTTTAATAGCGTTGGCATTCTATATAGATATGCGGAAAAAGATAATAATAATAGTAACCGTGTTAATATTGTTGTTTTCAATAGTCAATAGTATATGGATTCAAAATATTAATGTGTCATTAAATACAAATTTATTTGTATTGGATGCTCTATTAGCAATATTTCTTTCGCTGTGGTATCTACAAATGCTTCTTAAAGATGATAAAGTACTTAAGTTTACCGACTATCCTCTTTTTTGGATAGGAATAGGCTTTACTATTTTTAATATAGTTAATTTATTTATTCTAGGAGCATTTAACTATGCATTTAGCAAACACTCAAATTGGGCTAGTATTTTCAGAAATATTAGATTCATTTCAAACTATCTGCTTTATATATTATTTATAGTAGGTTTTTTTACTAAACAAAGGCTTTTAAATGACTCAAACAGGAGATGAAATTATTATCACATTCATCGTAGTAACTGTAGTATTATTACTCTTTGTTGCATTTATAATTATTTATGCAATAATGTTTCAGAAAAAAAAATTGACCTTTATCCAAGAAAAAGCCCTATTAAAAGCCCAATACGAAAAGGAAATCCTGCAATCACAGATAGAAGTCCAGAATTCAACTTTGAAGTATATCGGGCAGGAATTGCATGACAATATCGGGCAATTGCTATCGGTAACGAAAATTAATCTGGGTGTGATGGAGGAAAGTATTGCCGAGAAGAATTTTGAAGAATTTGCTTTTAATTTTCATCAGGCGAATGATTTGGTTACTGAGGTTATCAATGAAGTAAGAGGCTTGAGCAAAAGTCTGGATGATAATTTTGTGCAGGAATTCGGGCTGACAGAAAGTATTGCACATGAATTGCAGCGCATCAGAAAAACCAAAAAATTTGCCACTGATTTAGTCATTCAGGGTGAGAAATTCACGCTTGGCTACGAAAGGGAAATTATACTTTTCAGGATTGTGCAGGAAATATTGAATAATTCCCTGAAACATTCGGAAGCGAAGAAAATAGAAATAGGTATTCAGTATACTGTCGATAGTTTTATACTTATTGTTGCTGATAATGGTAAAGGGTTCGATTACGAGACTGTTATAAATCAGGAAATGGCAAAATCAGGCGCTGGCCTAAGAAACATCAGGCGCAGGGCAGCTTTAATTAATTTTGATTGTGACCTGATTAGCCAAAAAGACCAGGGAACAAAATATACTTTAACAAGCCATAAAACAAATGCTGTCAGTGAATAAATCTTTAGCTGTATGATTCAGGTAGCAATCGTTGACGATCATCAATTAGTAGCCAAGGCTATTTCAGGTTTGATTCAGAAACTTGAGAACTATGATGTTATGTATGAGGTCGAAAGCGGCAAGGAATTAATGAGGCATTTTAAATTGAAAATGGTGCCTGATATTGTTTTGTTAGATATCAATATGCCTGATATGGATGGCTATGAAACAGCACTCTGGCTAAAAAATAATTATCCGGAGGTAAAAGTGCTTGCTCTCTCAATGTATGATAAAGAAGAAGCCATTGTAGGTATGTTACGCAATGGCGCAAGAGGGTATCTACTAAAAGGATGCCGACCTGCAGAATTGAAAGAGGCACTTGATGCAATTGACAAAAAGGGTTTTTATTATACTGAGTATGTCACCGATCGACTTATTAAAAACCTGAATCCTGAGAAAATCCTTAATCCAATTGAACAGCTGGGTCTTAATGGAAGAGAAGTACAATTTATAGAATTTGCCTGTAGTGAGTTTACCTATAATGAAATTGCAGATAAAATGTGTGTGAGCCCCCGCACTGTTGATGGTTATCGGGAGCAGGTATTCCAGAAAATGGGTGTTAAAACAAGGGTAGGGGTGGTGATGGAAGCCATTAAACTGGGACTTGTGAAATTATAGATATTGCCTTTTTATGCCCCGGCTTCAATCTTGATAATATTTCGTTTGCATTTCAAAATTCCTTTACTATCTTTGGTTGTCATCAATAAAAACCAAAGAAAATTATGCTGAGTCGAGTTGCCAATTCTATTTATTGGATAAATCGCTATATAGAGCGAGCAGAAAATTATTCTCGTTTTGTAAGCGTAAATCTGAATCTTGCCCTTGATGCTCCCGGTATTTTAACAGAACAATGGGAACCTTTATTGATTGCGACTGCTGATAACTATGCTTTTTATGAGTTTCATAGTCTTGCCAATCGGAATAACGTGATTGACTTCATGACTTTTGATAAGCGCAATCCGAACTCTGTCTATAGCTGTCTGGCTGCTGCCCGCGAAAATGCCCGTACCATACGAGAGAGTATTACAAAGGAAATGTGGGAGCATATCAATATTTTT
>CALRLS020000557.1:0-3699 GCA_943368815.1 Cyanobium sp. NIES-981 | reverse complement strand
ATTGATTGTTGTTTATTTGGCAATCAATCTTTGTTTTTTTTAATAGTTGAAATTCCATTTTGTAGAGACGTACTGCGTACGTCTCCAGAGGTCTAAAATGTTGAAGAAAATGATGTGTTTGTTTTTTAAACAACCTCCTCAAATTGAATATGAAAATTTAGATTTACCCTCGGAGACGTACGCAGTACGTCTCTACGAAATAGTCAAATTAATTTATAAAATATATGAATCATTGGCTATTCATTCAATAACACAACATTTTCAAACAAAACCTCAACCAATCTATATATTTCACTATTTTTAATCCGGATTTATTCAACCATTCAAAAATCACTATTCAACACAAATACTATGAAACGTAGAAATTTTATTAAAGGCTCTTTTTCAATGGCCGGAATGGCTGGGGTATCTGCTGCTCCTTTTGCCGGCAAACTGAGTTTATCATCAGAGAAGAATAATTTCAAAATGAATTATGCCCCTCATTTTGGTATGTTCAAAAATTCGGCAGGAGAAGATTTGATTGACCAGTTGAAGTTTATGGCTGACAATGGCTTTAAGGCCCTGGAAGATAACGGCATGATGAGTCGAACACCCGAAATGCAAACCAAAATAGGTGAAACTATGGCCAAATTGGGTATGGAAATGGGCGTATTTGTAGTTGATAAAGGAGGTAACGGAGCCAATACCCTGGCGGCAGGCAAGAAAGAAAATATTGAAATATTTCTGAATGGTTGCCGACGCACTGTTGAGGTTGCCAAGCGCTGTAATGCAAAATTTGTAACCGTCGTACCCGGTGATTTTGAGCGTAATCTGCCTATCGGTGTTCAAACAGGAAATGTAATAGATGCGCTCAGACGTGGCGCCGAAATTCTTGAACCTCATGGTATTGTGATGGTATTAGAGCCGCTGAGCGATTCACCTAATCTGTTCCTACGTACATCTGACCAGACTTATGAGATATGCAGGGGAGTAAACAGTCCGTCGTGCAAGATATTGTTCGATATTTATCATATGCAAAAGAATGAAGGCCATATTATACCGCATATCGACTGGACATGGAGCGAAATAGCCTATTTCCAGATTGGCGATAATCCGGGTAGAAAAGAACCTACCACTGGTGAAATTAACTATAAAAATATCTTTAAGCACGTATATAATAAAGGCAAAGCCGAAAACAAGACTTTTATCTGGGGCATGGAACACGGCAATTCTAAACCTGGCAAAGAAGGCGAACAGGCGTTGATTAAGGCATATCAGGAGTCTGATAGTTTTGAAGTGTAGAGTTTTGTCTGAACTTTGATTTAGCCTAGTAACTAAATCAAAGTTCAGACTATCGCAAAATAGAATAAGTATGCACAAGGATATAAAAAACCTAATAGCAACCTATGGCTTTGCCGTTGTCAATGAAGTTTTTAATGATACTGAAATTGATTCATTATTGCATATCATTGCAGGCATCGATACGTCAAAACCTACTTTCAGGAAAACCAATGATTTATTTGCTATCAGACAGTTTTTGAAAGAAGTCCAAGATACATTAGCTATTATCTTCAATGAGCGGTTGAATCTTCTTATTAATTCCGTTTTTGGAGAAGAATACTTTGTAGTAAAATCTATCTATTTCGATAAACCGGAAGATTCTAACTGGTTTGTAGCTTATCATCAGGATCTCACGATTTCAGTCGATAAAAAACTGGACATTCAAGGCTTTGGACCGTGGACAAGTAAACATCAGCAATTTGCTGTTCAACCGCCCCTATCAATTTTAGAAGATAATTTCACAATCAGAATCCATCTGGATGATACTGACGAAGGCAATGGTGCATTAAAAGTGATTCCCCAATCACATCTGAAAGAAATATACAGACCCGAAAATATTGACTGGAACATTGAAACTGAAACAACTTGTCCGGTAAAGAAAGGTGGAATTATGTTTATGAAACCTCTTCTGCTTCACGCTTCAAATAGAACTAGTAACCATCAAAAAAGACGTGTGGTCCATATAGAATTCAGCAGAAGTAACCTGCCTGAAAACCTGAAATGGTCAGAATCTATACAGGCTGATTTTGTTTCAGCCAGATAGACATCCCTACACCAATCCCAACTCCTTAATAGTCTCTAATACCCCATTCTCATTATTGGTGAGCCTGGTTACATGATTAGCGGCTTCCAGTATTCTCGGATGAGCATTTTTCATGGCATAGCTGTATTTGCCTGCGGTCATCATTTCCATGTCATTCAGGTAATCTCCGAAAACCATCGTTTCTTCGTAACTGATATTAAATTTCTCCTGAACCTTCTTTATGGCTGTGCCTTTGTTAGCTCCCCAATCGCTGATATCAAGCCATAGTTTGCCTGCAATAGCTACTTTATAATCATTTTCAAATTGTTTAAAATGCAAATAACTATTGGTTTCTGAATTATTGAAATCGCAGATAGTAACTTTCAGCACAGTATCATCAACCTTTGTTAAATCATCAACTATTTCCATTCTTTTAAAATACTTGCTGACCTCTTTCAGGAAGCGTTCATCGGTATTTTCTACATAGGCTGAGTTTTTAGCACTCAAAGTCACATACCCTTCCGGTATAGTCCTGCCGATTTCTATAAATTTATTGGCAGATTCCTTATCTAAAGAATCAATATGGACCTGTTTGTTGCGATAAACCACATAAGAACCATTATCAGCCAAAAAAACCAGATTATCTTTTATTCTATCAAATTTATCTACCAGATTATAATATTGTCGCCCACTGGCAATGGCAAACATTATTCCTTTTTCGGCCAGTTTCGGCTCCAGTTCCCAGAACTCCTCATTTAATTGCCCCTGGTTGTCCAGAAGCGTACCATCCATATCACATACTATCAATTTAATCATGCCCGGCTTGTGTTTTTTGAAGGGCAAAGATAGGGAGAAATTATTGAGTGATTGAGTGAGTTAGTGATTGAGCGATTAAATTTTAGAGAATAGTTAGTAACTCATTTTATTATTTAATTACAAGCCCAAACTATTTTGTTAAAAACTAAATTACTAAATCATTCACTCAATCACTAAATCACTCCTTTTCCATATATTTGTCAAATTCAAAACCATTTCACTCCATGGCAAAGACAAAAACTCATGAAACTACTGTAAAAGTCAGCGATTTTCTGGATTTAATTGCTGATGAAAGAAGAAGAAAAGAAGGTTATGAGATGCTCGAAATTATGCAGAACCAAACCGGATTAGAAGCCAAAATGTGGGGTCCCAGCATCATAGGCTTCGGAATCTATAATTATAAATATCCAAGCGGCCATTCAGGTGATGCTCCTCTGGTAGCATTTTCACCCCGGAAAGATGCTATGGTTCTCTATGCAGGACTGGATCCTGATACAAAAGAAGACACTCTTCAAAGATTAGGAAAGCATAAGTCAAGCGCAGGTTGTATTTATATTAAAAAATTAACCGATGTAAATCTGGATGTAGTGAGAGAAATGATTGACCAATCGGTAAAAAATAGTCGGGCGAAGGATGTTTCGGCTAATTAGTGCATGAAGAATTTACTGATCAGGCCTATTGAGGAAGGCGAAGCGGTTCCTTATGATTTATTATTATTGGCTGACCCATCCGAGTTGGTGCTTAATACTTATCTCCCCCACTCCACCATTTACCTTGCGTATATACATGATAAACTTGTGGCGCAGTATGTCCTGATTCCG
>CALRLS020000556.1:0-3705 GCA_943368815.1 Cyanobium sp. NIES-981 | reverse complement strand
TACTGCGCTGCGCTGTTGCATTTTTTCGATCGCGCGGCGAACCGTGTAGCTGCTGGCTACATCTGCAAAATGCGCCCGCAGCGGCGGCCGCTTGTCTAGCTAAAAAATCTGTCCTTCTCGGTCAGAAAAACAAAATTTAAACATGCTCTAAATACGGTGAACAACTTTATGAAAAGTTACGAAAAAATTTTAAGAATCATATAAGAAAGAGCACCAAGCGACAGCTTTCTTTAGTAAATTAGCGTTCCTAAATTTTCAGATATTTAATTAATAGCAATCGCATTAAGCTCTGAGTATCTAAGTATAGACGTTGACTATCAGCCATTTAAGAAATCATCACAAGATTTGAAGCACAAAATTGAGAGGTCTGTATTTAATAGAAATGTTTTTTATGATAGAACATCTAAGGGTTAGACTTTCAAATCAAATGGCTAGTGGTAACTTCTTAGCATTTTCAATTTATCCCAATTTAAAATTGATATTTTGCCAAGATCTATCTCAATTAGCTTCTCATCTCTAAAATCCGATAAGGTTCGAATGGCCGTTTCCTGGGAAGTTCCGGCAAGGTTTGCCAAATCTTCTCTGTTGATTTTCATAGGTGCCCGATCATCTTTACACAAACGTAAAAGAGCTTCGGAAATGCGTTTTCTGACTGAATTGTAGGCTAATTTTAAAAGATTTGTTTCCTTTTCTTTAACATTTTTAGATAGTAACTGAATGAATTTATGTGCTACCTGTAAATTACTATTAAGCAGACGATTAAATTCTATTTTAGGAATCAGACAAACTTCAGAATCCTCTAAGGATTCTACTGTTTCTGTAAAGTTACTTTCCTGAATCAAATCCGTATAACCAAAAAAATCACCTGTATTATAAAGATTCAAGATTAACTCTTTACCATCATCATTGGTTTTAAATGCTTTTAATTTGCCTTTAACAACATAATATAAATAAAGTGGAAAATCCCCGTCTCTAAAAATTTCTATTTTATTCTTAAAATGTCGGATTTCTCTATTCTCTGCCAGTTTTTTTAACTCATTATCACCACCCGAATCTGTAATTAATTGATCAAGTCCGGAAATACCTGAGTTATAATTCTTTTTTGATATCTCCTTCTTTCTTAGCCTGCTCTCAACAGCGTTTAATAAGTCAACATCTTCAAATGGTTTGGTTACATAATCATCTGCTCCCATGTCCATACCTTTTCTAAATTCCGACCGTTCGGTTTTAGCGGTGAAAAAAATAAAAGGAATGTCAGCCGTTTTTTCTTGCTTTGAAAGTAGACGCAAGACTCCATATCCATCTACAACTGGCATCATTATATCACAAATAATAATGTCCGGTAATTCTTTCAGCGCTAAATCTACCCCTACCCTCCCGTTCTCAGCCAATAATACCTCATAACCATCAAGTTGAAGTATTTCACTGGTATTTTCTCTTAATTCCAGATTATCTTCAATTAATAGAATTTTTTTCATGGTGATTATTAAATTACGAATAAGATTAAAAAGTGATAATTATATGGTGAGCAGCGAAGAAAATAAAAGTGAATTTAAATGGCTTTATTCTTCAATAAGATTTCACCCTTATTTTATAGAAAAGCCCATTTTTTTTATAAAAAAAATCTAAGCTAAGTAAATATGACTAAAATCGTTGCTAGAAAATTTAAAAAATATACAAAGAATTATATCATACTTATTTATGACAAAAAGCATAATAAATGTATATAAAAATTATCAATTTTATACTATCCGATTTATTAAATAAAGCTAAGATATTTATTAAACTTGTTATAAACACCCTAATATTTATACGTGTGAGGCTACGGAAGGTATTTTGAACATTTAAATTTTTACTGCGATGGAAATTACCGTTGAAAAAGATATGAAGGTTGAAAATCTGGCAAAGATTTTTAGTGAAAAATATCCATTTCTAAAAATTGCAATTTACTACGAAGGAGAAGAAGTCCATTTTGATAGTTTTCATACATTAGGTAATTTATCAAGTATAAAAAAGCCCGAAAGTTTTATTCTTTTACCAACTATGACTACCGAAAAAATAGAACAGTTGTTCTGGGATAAAATGGGTTTACAAGTGGCTGTTTTTCGAAAAATAGGTAACACCTGGGTATCAACTGCTTTTACTAATAATCTGACACTGGAACGACAGAATCAAATAGCAGAGAGTATTTATCGGTCATCTAAGTAGAAGCTGAGGCAGGTCTGCATGCATCTAAAGGAAGATTATATAATGACATTTACAAGAGTCAGTAAAAATCCATCAAAGTCTAATTTAACACTATGTATATCAACCCCCGGGACCTGCTTAAAATCATGTTGTATTATGATTACCCTTAGTTTTTATCAGATTGAAATCCTATATGTTTGACATATCTTTTATGACATTCTGTATAAAAAGAATATAAATTATTATTAAGTCCACTACATTTCAAAGATTAGGTTAATGGGAAAATGGCAAACAATTCACACAACGAGTCATAGTTGAAGAGGTGAAACGTATATAATGTTATGTTGAAATTTAGGGTTAGGTTCATAAAAAAGACAGGTTTTGCCTGTCTTTTTTATGATAAGGTGCTTAATCACTTTAATAAAATCGATTCGTTATTTCAATTCTTTTTTTGCAAACCTGATACAACTATTTTCACTCTATGAAACAATTAATCACTTTTTTAGGGTTCAGCTATTTTATCAGCTGGTTGATTTGGTTTCCTTTCTACGGACATTTAATCGGCTTACCTAACCTACCTGTTTTACCTTATCAACATGCCTTGGGTGGCTTAGGGCCACTATTGGCTTCTGTCCTTACAACCTGGATTTATCTAAAAACCGACGGGTTAAAACAACTGCTGAAACAAAGCCTTCAGTTGAAACCCATCCTTTATCTCCTGCTTGCTTTATTCTTTCCCTTTTTATTGTCTGTGCTGGCCGCAGTCATTAATAATCTTATTTATAAAACTCCTGTCAATGTATCAGCCTTATTAATCAATAAAGAATTTCCCCATTTTCATATAGTTATATTTTTTGTCTATAATCTGATTTTCTTTGGCTTTGGCGAAGAGGTAGGTTGGCGAGGTTTTGCATTACCTAGGCTTCAGGCAAAGAGCAATGCGTTAACAGCAAGTATTCTTCTGGCTTTTTTCTGGGCGCTATGGCACTGGCCTTTATTTTTCTATAGGCCAAATTATCTGGCAATGAGTCTTCCTGGTATCGCAGGATGGTTTTTTAGTTTGCTTACCGGAAGTATCTTGCTAACCTGGCTTTATAATTCGTCCAAAGCCAGTATTCTGATGTGCGCCGTATTTCATGCCACTATTGATATTGCCTTTACGGCAGACTTCGCAGATCAGGGATTGGTAAACACAATGGGTTTCCTGATTACTCTATGGGGTATCCTGACAATCATCATTTTCAAGGCTGAAAATCTATCATTTAATAAACGAAATATGATTTCCTGAGTTTAGAGCATGTTTAAAAATTATGATTCGACCTCCAAAGCGCATCTTTTTCAGCTATACTGCGTTGCATTTTTTCGATGTAGCTGCTGGCTACATCTGCAAAATGCGCCTTGTCTAGCAGAAAAATCTGCACTTTTCGGTCAGAATAACAAAATTTAAACATGCTCTTAGAAAAACCTGCGTAAAATCATCCCTACTGCTAATGGACGTCAGTTTTTTTTATTCGTCAA
>CALRLS020000555.1:0-3731 GCA_943368815.1 Cyanobium sp. NIES-981 | reverse complement strand
GAGTTTTTTTGTGACTATTAATTTGCTGATGTTAATTGATTGATTTTCAGTGGTATATCTAATAATTCAGATTTGTCTGCAACTTTTTTTGTTTAATTTTGTTATGTTAATATTAAACAGAATAAGCACCTTTAGTAAAAAGGAAAATTCTCGCAGATTTAGTTTAAGAGTGTTGCTGACAGCCTTTCAGACGACTTTTAAACTTTGAAACTAAATCCCCGAAATTTCATGGATTAGGTATTTGAGTCAGATACCAAAGCTCTTAAATCAACGAAAATAATGAGTTCAAAACGAGTTGCGGTGTTCAGAAAAGAACATTTCAATGCCGCTCATCGTCTCAATAATCCGACCTGGTCGGATGAGAAAAATGAACGAGTGTATGGGAAATGTAATAATTACAATTTCCACGGGCATAACTATGACCTTGTGGTTCAGGTAATTGGTGAAATCGACCCTGAATCTGGCTATGTTATGGATTTGAAGCTGTTAAGTGATTTAATAAAAGAAGAAATTCTGGACAAGTTTGACCACAAAAACCTGAACCTTGATACGGAAGAATTTAAAGATATTAATCCATCGGCAGAGAATATCGCTGTTGTGATTTACGATAAGTTGAGGACAAAGCTACCTGAACATTTAGACCTTAGAATAAGATTATATGAAACCGAACGAAACTTTGTTGAATACCCTGTTATTTGAAGACGATACTAAAATTAGCCTTACAGATGAGGAAATTGGAGAAGACCACGTGAGTACGTCTGTAGACACTCCTATGCGTGCCGATGCCTTTGAAATGAATGATGATGAGAAAATAGCGCAGATTGAATACTATTTCCGTCAGATAATGGATACTTTAGGATTGGATTTAACCGACGATTCTTTGAAAGGAACGCCTAAGAGAGTGGCAAAAATGTATGTGAAAGAGATTTTTAGTGGTCTTGACCCTGCTAATAAGCCCAAAGTTGCTCTTTTTGATAATAAGTATCAGTACAATGAAATGCTGGTAGAAAAAGATATTTCGTTTTACTCAAATTGTGAACACCATTTTGTACCGATTTTTGGCAAAGCCCATGTTTCCTATATTGCAAACGGTAAAGTAATCGGCTTGTCGAAACTCAACAGAATTGTACAGTATTTTGCCAAAAGACCACAGGTTCAGGAACGCCTGACAATGCAGATTGCCAAAGAGTTACAAAAAGTACTGGGGACAGAAGATGTGGCGGTGGTATTAGATGCAAAGCACTTATGTGTAGCCTCTCGTGGAATACAGGATGATACGTCAACGACAATCACAAGTTTCTACGGTGGCAAATTTCAACAGGATGCTACTAAGGCTGAGTTTTTGAAGTATGTTGGGTGAATTACTACTCGATAAAAGCCTTTTTCTTAATTTTATGAAAAAAAGCTTTTATTTTAGGTATAGTAATTGCTCATGATTCCGGAAAAGTTCTATTATGGAAAAAATCATTATTAAACTTGATGACGTCGAGTATAAAATTAACCCACACTTTAAAAATATACTGGTTGAATTTCTTCATTTTTTGACCTATAAAACTGATAAGTTTTTTCAAATAAAAGATTACTTATTAGTTCTATTAAAAGCACAAGGATATGATAATTTTCACACTTTTGCAGAAGCTATAAAAAAAGCAAAAATACCTAGAACAGACTGGGGAAATATGAAAGGATATATTGTTAAAAGTTGGATTAGAACAGAACTGGGCTGCGATAAAAAGGATAGTGAATTAATAATTGAACATTTGTTGCAAATTGGAGCATTAGAAGAAAGTATATACGGCGGAAATTATAGATGAGATTTTTTAAACCTCTTCCCCCTGCAATTGCTTCTCATACAGTTCTCTGTAAGCGCCATCTTTCTTCAAAAGTTCATCATGCGTACCTTCTTCAACAACCCTTCCCTCATCGAGCATCAGAATTTTATCGGCTAGTTTGGCAGAGGAAACACGGTGAGAGATAATAACCGAAGTACGGTTCTGCATGATTCTTTCGAGGTTATTCAGAATGATATTTTCGGTATTGGTGTCAACCGCTGAAAGACAATCATCTAAAACCAGAATTCTTGGCTCCCGGGCAATGGCACGGGCAATAGACAAACGCTGCTTTTGTCCACCAGATAATGTAATACCCCTCTCACCCAATTTGGTTTCAAGCTTATCCGGAAAATCCATGATATTCGTATACAAATCAGCATCTTTTACTGCGCGTATGATACGTTCGTCTGTTATGTCAGGAGAACCGAATTTCGCATTATTCATTATCGTATCCGAGAACAGGAACACTTCCTGCGGTACATAGCCCATCTGGCTCCGTATATGCTGAATATTATAGTCTTTAATCGAAATTCCATCAATCAGAATTTCTCCTTCACTCGCATCGTACATTCTCACAATCAGATTGGCAATGGTACTTTTGCCAGAGCCTGTGGTGCCTAATATAGCCACTGATTGTCCTGCTTTAATATCCAGGCTGAAATCTTTCAGTGCATGAATGCCGGAATCCGGATAGGTAAAGTGAATATTCTTAAATGTGATATGCCCTTCAATTTCTTTGGTGAGATTCTTCTCAGAAACAATATCCGTTTTTATGCTCAGAAACTCATTGATTCGTTGTTGAGATGCCGCAGCTCTTTGAATCTGACTGGAGGTCCAGCCTAAGGCTGTTAAGGGCCAGGTAAGCATGAATACATACAAGATAAACTCAGTAATATTGCCGGGAGTAAGTTTGCCTGCAATGATCTCCTGCCCACCGATATAAACGCACAAAACCGTGCTTAGACCAATCAATAAGGCAATAGTAGGGGTGAAAAGCGCATCAAAACGAGTAAGTGATAGTGATTTTGCTTTATAGACATTACTCTCTTTTTTGAATCGTTTTACGGAATCATCTTCTCTGGCAAATGCTTTCAGTACCCTTATACCTGAGAAGGCCTCCTGCACAAAAGTGGATAGATGTGAAAGACTCCGTTGAATTTCTTCCGACCGTTTGTTGACAGTGGTACTCACAAAAAAGATACTCGCTGATAATAATGGCATAGGTAACAAAACCCACCAGGTAAGCCGCGTATTTACCGAAAACATATAACTAAGCACCAGAATAACCACCGTTGCCATGTTCATGAGATACATGATAGAAGGCCCGATATATATTCTTACTTTACTGACATCTTCCGAGATACGTGCCATCAGATCGCCGGTATTATTTTTTCGGTAAAAACTTAAAGGGAGGGTCTGATAATGGGCATAAATCTCGTTTTTAAGGTCATACTCAATATGACGCGACATCACAATAAGTGTCTGACGAACAGCAAAAAGAAAAATACCCTTTAAAATAGCCATCAATAATATTAGCAAACCATAGATACTGATGCTTGTGGTGAAGACATCATACATATTAGTCTGAATTTTGGAGCCATTAAACAGGAAGTATACATCAAAGGTTTCTTTCACCAGATCAAGTGCATGGCGAACAACCTGTGCCGGAATAATACCAAAAAGGTTAGAAATGATAGTGAAAACAGTACCCAATATGAGATACCATTTGTATTTAACCAGAAACTTGTTGAGGTAAGCTAAATGTTTCACAAAAATTATATTCCTTTGGTTTGTGTCATCAGGGAAGCGTTTCCTGAGATAATATAAAAACCTAACAGTATTTTTAAAGAAATTGTTGCATAAGCTTATTGTATCATTTTAATTCCCTGAGGTATTGCT
>CALRLS020000554.1:0-3731 GCA_943368815.1 Cyanobium sp. NIES-981 | reverse complement strand
TTTTCCTTCATAAATAATAGGGTCTTTAATGAACGGAAAATATTCTCTTTCACCTATCGTAACTTTCAATTTTGTCATGATGTCTGCTCGGTTGAATATGAATAATTTTAAAATGTTATGCGAAATAAATTATTAAGTGTCAAAATTACAATTATTTTCTTGTTTTTTATCAATTAACTGATAACATATTAATAATTGACCTTAAAAACGGCCTTTAAACCCGTTTAGCTTCAAGAATTACCTGTTTGCCTTAATGTAGATAAGAGTCACACAACAAAGGTAATACATTATGGCGTTATCAAAAATACAGGAAAATTCAGACATGGAAATGCCTGCTCAAAATTGAAAGAAAATTTTGATTATTTAAAAGAAGAGTCTACCTCAATTATTACAAAGAGTGATTTTTATACTTGAATTTGAAGAACAAAATTACCAGTGCAAGTATCAGGGTTACGCCATTGGCTGCAATAACAGGAAAGGCGTTAACTTTGATACCATAGATTAACCACATGGTAACACCCAAAGTAAAAAGAAGGAACATGGCCAGAGAAACATCTTTAGCCGATTTGGTTTTGTAGATTTGTAGTACTTGCGGCACAAAAGCAACTGTTGTTAGTATGCCTGCTATGTATCCTAAGGTTTCCATAATATTTAGCAATAATCGTATAATTCAATTACTTACCTTTTTGAGGCGTGAATTATATCTGCTAAAATAACGGAAAAATCATACAAATCAGTTCATATTACACAATAATCACAGGTAATACTTTATAAAGTACAATTTTTCTTGAATGAGTAAGCAGGACTATCTTTTCATTCAATTACCTCATAACTGCTTAGCCCAATACTTATGGTGTGTATTTTCACTTATGCCCCTGCGGCAACAACAACATAGCTATAAGCTAAACCCATAGCCACACTATTGAAATTATCTCCTGATTTAATCTTGTCTTCACCAAAACGCCTGATAAAAATATTCTGCAATGGCCTTACCATAGAGGTACCTCCTGTCATGAAAATCACATCAATATCCTGTGGACGAATCTGGTATTTTTCTAAAAAACTCAGCAGGTATTCTTCAATTTTATCCAGATTCTTATTGATGATTTCTTTCTCAAAATCTTCAATGGTAATAGATTCTTTAAAGTCAATTTCATTCTGGCTGAACTCAAAAGAGGTTTCATCCTGATTTGCGAGGTCTATTTTACTTTTTTCAATCTGTTTGAAAAGTACATAGCCCAGGTTATCCTCAATCAATGTCAGCAGGTTTTTGACCTTTGGGTTTTTGCCTGTAAAACCATAAGATTTACTGATATTGGTTCTCATTCGCAGGGTATCCAGAAAGTTCATTTTCTCCCACGAACATATATTCTGAAAATAGGACAGGGGTAAGTCAATTAATTTACCCGGTGTTATCTCTTCTTTTACCCCTCTGCCGAAGTGAGCAGTGCCTTTGTGCCACATAATATCAGAGTCGAAACTATCACCACCGATATATACACCACCCTGAGCAATCATATCGGCTTTTCTATCAGCCTGATTAACCGCTTTGGGGTTCAGTCGCATTAATGAGAAGTCAGAAGTACCACCACCAAAATCGGCTACTAGTACCAGCTCCTCTTTTTTAATCTGACGCTCGTAAGTAAAAGCAGCCCCGATGGGCTCCATCTGGAAATAGAAATCTATAAAACCGGCAAGGCGGGCAGCTTTTGATAAACGCTCTTGTGCCAGTGCGTCTTTTTCAGGATTTTCATCAAAAACTACAGGGCGACCTATCACAGCAGTAGTAACGTTTTCACCTAAAAAATCGTCGGCCTGTTTTTTCAAATGAATCAGAATCAACGAAACCAGATCTTCAGCCTTATAACGCCTGGTACCGATAAGGGTATCTATGAAACTTTTATTAGGTAAAACCTTTTTGATTGATTTCATAAAACGCCCTCTTCTCCGGTTTTCTACATAGCGTTCTATGGCCTCATTCCCTATTGAAAACTTAATTTCTTCACGGGCGCTTTTAGGCTCCGGGAAGAATAGCAATGAAGGAATAGTGAATAATTTGACAATGTTGTTGGTTTTAGTATCAAGAATAACCAGGGCAGAATTAGTAGTGCCAAAATCAATTCCGTAAATAAACTGACTCATAATGAAATTTCCGTAAAAATTTGGTGGGGAAAGAGACAACAGCCAATCTGATGAAAAAAGTTTCCTTTGCCGGAATAAAATTCAGAGTTTGGTTAAGGTAATAAGTGATTTAAAGCAATAATAGATACAGATAATTGGGTATTTTAAGATGTATTTTAATTGTCAGATTTTCACAATTCAAAAACATGCTCTTAAATCACCCCACCACAAACGGCGTTGGTGGATACAAAAATGCATTGTGTCTAAATTAAAAAGGAATATAAATCCGGAACAAAAAATAGCAGATATATTTACGGTCTGAAATACTGCCCGGCTTAATGATTGACAAGAAAACTTCTGTCCGCTTTGATCTGATATTCTGGCTACTCTACTTTTTGTATGAGTGGTTGGGGGTAGGAGCTATGACCGAAAATTACCACGTATCATTCGTAAAGGCCTGCATTTATATGCCAACAGCGTTTGCTGTCTCTTATATTTCGATTCATATTTTATTTAAAAAATACTATCTGACTGACCGAAAGATGATTTTCTGGCTAGGTCTGATTTCTGTTGCCGGCGTTTTTGTTTTGTTGAAACGAGCTATTAATTATTATTTTATCTATCCGTATTTAGAGCCGCATCCTTATCCTAGCCCGTTTCTTTATTTCCCCAAGCTATCTTATGAGTTTGTCAACATATATTTTATTGCTTTTCTTTATGGTATGTTCTATTTAATGAGGGGCTGGTATGGGCAGCAGCAGCTAATGCATGACCTCAAACAGGGAAAGACTGCAGCCGAATTAGAACTGCTGAAATCGCAGGTTCAGCCTCACTTTATTTTTAATACACTCAACAGCATTTATGCCGGGGCCTTTAAGAAAAGCCCCGAAACGGCTCAACAGATAATAAAACTATCCAATCTGATAGAATATACCTTATATGATTCAAAGAAAGATAAGGTGGCCCTGGAGGATGAGCTTAAGTATATCAGAAACTACGTAGATTTACAGAAAATAAGAGTCGGTGAAAAGGTAGATATATCGTTTAATGTTTATGATAATATAAATCATATTCTGATTCCACCTTTATTACTTTTGCCCATTATTGAGAATTGCTTCAAACACGGTGTTAATAATTCACTAAACCCCTCGTGGTTGAGAATTGATATTTCTGTTAATGGGAATGTACTGATTGTCAAGGCTGAAAACAGTGTAGAGCCTGATGTTCAAAGTCATAGCCTGCAAAATGGAGGTTTAGGCTTAAATAATGTAGAACGAAGGTTAGAATTATTGTATCCTGACAAATACGATTTCAAAACCTATAGTGAAGTAAACAGTTTTTTAGTTGTATTAAAACTGGTATTTGAATAATGTCCTATAGTTGTTTAATTATTGACGACGAACAGCCTGCGAGAGAATTAATCAAGGCTTATCTGGAAGTCCTGCCCGATTTCGAGGTGGTTGGCTTATTTGATAATGCCATTGATGGGTTTATTTATTTGCAAAGTAACGAAGTTGATTTATTGTTTTTAGATATTCAAATGCCCAGAATGTCTGGCCTGGAACTATTGAAGGCCTTGCATAAAAAGCCTAAAGTGATTCTGACAACAG
>CALRLS020000553.1:0-3735 GCA_943368815.1 Cyanobium sp. NIES-981 | reverse complement strand
ATTACGTCTCCAAGGGTTGATAAATAAAAGAAATCTATCTATCTGTTAGTAATAAAAAAATCTTCTCAATTACAATTTTTCGGGCTTGATATACCTTTGGAGACGTATTGCAATACGTCTCTACAAAATCAACTATTATATTATAAAACTTAATCAACACCTCTCACTTAATCCCGTTTTTCTACGTACAATTGAATTACTGTCTGCGTATTAATATCTCTGGTCGTTGGTTTCAAATGATAAAAGGAATCAAAAAAAGATGAATCAGCTCTTATATAATCTTTTGGGCTACCTAATATCCTGCACTTAAGGTTTTTCTTTAACTGTTTCTCTACAGATGCAACAGCTTCTTTGCCATAGTTAAATGTAGACTCAGCCAGAGGTGGAAAAACATAGTATACTTCCGCCTCTCTCTTCCTGACTTCTGACACGAAATAATTAAGGTCTTCAATCTGCTTTGCATAATTGATGGGTGACTTTGGAAACAGGGAAAAATCCACATGCTTTGGCGCATTATTTACATGGCTGATAATATCACCTTTCGGCGAAAAAGCATTTCTGAAATAGACTGATGTTTTATCATCTATATTAGCTGTTACTGCCTCGTTCTTTGTAAAAACATTCCAGAATAGCTTCCTGACATTGGCCAGTTTATGCTTTACTCTATTGCCGATAAAATCTACAAGGCTAGTGTCTTTTTCAATATACTTGGCTCCCTCAGGGTAATAATCTACTGCTGAGTAAATAACTTCCGGTGTGCTATATTGATCAATATCGTATTCTGTACTAACAAATACTATGTCTCCTTTTTTTACTTCTTTCAGGGCATCGTTCAGCAAAAAAAGTGTACCTAATGGCGCTATGAAAGACATATTAACCACGGGCCTCTTAAAGTGCTTTTGCAATGTATCACTATTAATGCCAAATGAACCGCTCGACCCTCCTACCCACAAGACTTTGGGCAAGGGTGTTGCCTGTGCAATTTTATGTTTATCGTTCAGCATACCCCCCAGATATTCGTAAGGATACGATTGCGAAATGTATACTTTATTCAATAGCCATACCGAAACAACGATGATTGCTCCCAATAAAAATATCTTATACAAAAATTTCCGTATATCAGTCATTCAGTTTGCTTATTCCGCTTTTTTTAATAAATCAATGAGTTTTTGTGTGCGTATATCACGGCCTTTGGCATTGAGGTGATAAACCATATCCTGACATAAACTATCGGCAAAAACAAAATCCTCCAATCTCCCTAAAATAGGAAATCGGGCCTCTCTATTGAACTCCATGTTCAGTTTATTGATGATTTTACGGTCATGCTCGTAACTCGAAGAGGCATAAGACGGATATGAATAATAGACCTTTACGCCTCGTTTTTTCATCTTCTCATAAAAGGCGTTCATATTGGCAATAGCGAGGTGCATACTCACATTATCGTCAATTATGGCCGGAGGAATAGTTTTCAGGGAAGGATTATTGAGATGGCTGACGAGATCACCGTATTGATTAATGGCTCTTCTAAAAAAAATACTGGTCGTGTCCTGCACACTCGGTTGTGTTTCGTCGCCGCTAAGCAGTCGGTCAAGCGTTAATCTAAGGCTTGAGATACGCACAAGGGCATTTTTGCTAATATATTGCGTAATACCATCGTAATCAAACCATTCATTTGCTTTTGGGAATATTTTGGCCATCTGTATTTTTTCACCCATGTCTCCCTCAGTATCTATGATGTATTCAAAGCCCATAATCACGGTATCACCTGCACGCAATTCGTTCTGAATCTGGCGAAGCATAAATTCAGTGCCATAATCATAATGCATGGCCATATTCACCACAGGTTTTTGAAAACTCTTTTCTATCATTTCGCTATTAATACCATAGGCAAAGTTTGAGCCGGCAATCAGCACTATTTTAGGCGAAGGCAATGATTCTAATCTTTTATATTTTTCAATAATACTGGCCGCGTAAGACACTTCCAGATTTCTGTCGGCAAAGGGGTTAAACTGGTATAGGATTTCAATGGTTCCTAAAGTGATTAGACCTAAAAGAAAGAGTTTAAATATAAATAGTTTAATTTTCTCGTACATGAACAATGTTTTTCAGGTCAGGTTTCTGACCTTTCTATATGTTAATATTATACCTAAACTACCGTTATAAAGCAAAAAATGATAGTTTTGTAAAAATCTTTTGTCTTTGTAATAATAGCCCGCTTTGTTTTTGAATACCAAATAAAAAATCTATGAATATATCCCGCTTTATCTCTCAACGTATTCAAAAAACAAAATCAGAGTCTTTTACTTCTACTGTTGTGAAGGTTGGCGTAGCGAGCATTGCCATCGGTTTAGCTGTAATGATTATCTCGTTTGCTATACTTGTCGGATATAAACAAGCCATCAAAGATAAACTTTTCAGCCTTAGCTCTCATATTCAAGTCAGCAAAATTACACTGAATCAGTCGTATGAAGAAACACCAATGCCAATAAAAACAAATTTTTATGATAATTACCCTCAGAATAGCAAAATAAGACATGTGCAGGCGGTAGGAAATAAGGCCGGAATGCTGAAATCGAGTGAGGAGCTGGCAGGAATTATTATCAAAGGGGTTGGACGGGATTATGATTGGGAGATATTTTCACAGAATCTGATAGAAGGAAAAAGAATCAATTTCAGCGATACTACCTTTTCGAATGAGGTGATTGTCAGCAAAAGAATTGCCGAGCGATTGAAAATAAAACTGGCAGACGAAGTAATCATATATTTTATTCAGACTCCACCGAGAGTCAGAAAAGTAAAGGTAGTTGGTATCTATGAAACCGGACTGGAGGAATTTGACAAGAATTTTATTATTGGTGATTTGGCGCTTGTACAGAAAATGAACGAATGGGACAGCAATACCTGTGGGCACTATGAGATTTTCCTGAAAAACTTTGATGATTTAGATGAAACCACCAAAGTAGTTACAAACGAAATCAATCAGGATATGAAAGCCACAAAAGTCACTGAAATGTTTCCGGCTATTTTCGACTGGCTTAGTCTGTTGGATAAAAACATTCTGATTGTGCTGGCATTGATTCTGGTTGTTGCCTGCTTTAATATGATTTCGGTATTATTGGTAATGATGATGGAGCGAACACCAATGATTGGTATGTTGAAAGCGCTAGGCGCTGACAATGTTCAAATCAGAAAAATATTTGTATTCAACGGTGTAAATATCATTCTGAAAGGTATACTCTATGGAAACCTGATAGGAATTGGCCTGGGATTGATTCAATATTATTTCAAAGTGATTCCGCTTGACCCTGAAAATTATTATATCTCTTATGTACCCATTGAATGGGACTGGCTGATTGTATTACTTCTCAATATAGCCACCATTTTATTAATCGTAGCAGTTATTACTATTCCAACATTGATAGTATCAAGAATGAGAGTAGTTGAGGCACTAAAATTTAAGGAGTAGCTATTGATAAAAATATTGCTGACGCTTCAATGTGAGTGTATCCCGTGTTTTGGTGTTTACCATTATTATCTCCCGGCATTGATTTGATAGAATCAGGTCTTGAAGAGGGCCGTTTGCCACTGCACTATTGTAGAATACCTTCAGGGTATCAATCTTGTTATTCTCCCATTCACTAATATAAACCTGTTGGTCAAAAATCTGTGTCAGATATTCATTAGCAAGGGTAGCGGACCTATTATCCTTATAAAAACGCCAGACAAACTTCTTAT
>CALRLS020000552.1:0-3763 GCA_943368815.1 Cyanobium sp. NIES-981 | reverse complement strand
GGACATTACTGGCTATTAATAAATATGGTATTGACCGCCATTCATTTGTAGCAGCCATTGGTGGAGGGGCATTTCTGGACATGGTTGGTTATGCATCCTGTATTGCTCATCGGGGTGTAAAGCATATACGTATTCCAACCACAGTTCTTTCTCAGAATGACTCGGGTGTCGGGGTAAAAAATGGCATCAATTTTCTGGGCAAAAAGAACTTTTTAGGAACTTTTTCTCCTCCTGTTGCGGTTTTCAACGATTCGAATTTTCTAACCACGCTTTCGGATAGAGACTGGAGAGCGGGCATTTCGGAGGCAGTAAAAGTAGCTTTGATTAAAGATTTGCCTTTTTTTGAATGGCTGGAGGAAAATGCACAGGCAATGGCTGACAGAGAAATGTCCGTTATGAACGAACAGATTTTCCGCTCGGCAGCACTACATACAAATCATATTTCCAGCGGAGACCCGTTTGAAATGGGCTCAGCGAGACCATTGGATTTTGGCCATTGGGCCGCACATAAATTAGAATACCTTAGTAATTTTGAGATTCGTCATGGAGAAGCTGTTGCTATTGGCATTGCACTGGATTCCATTTATTCGCAATTACTTGGTTTGATTTCAGAAGAGGAAACTAACCGCATCTTGCAATTATTAATAACATTAGGCTTTACGCTTTACCATGAATCATTGGCAGAAAACGACAAATTAAATCTTTGGAAAGGCCTGAATGAATTCAGAGAACATCTGGGAGGACAACTAACCATCACAATATTAGAACAATTAGGCAAGGGCAAGGAGATTCACGAAGTTGATTTCAGTTTAATGAAACTAGCCGTTGACCGTTTGAAATTAACCCTTGACTAACTATGATTACCCCTCACGGACACCTGACATATTGCAGTAATATTCACCCGGGCGAAGATTGGAAAGAACATTTTGCCGTTTTACAAAGCAGCATTCCACAAATTAAAGCTGACGTTTGTCCTGATGCATCAATGGGGATAGGGCTTCGACTAGCCAATCAGGCAAGTATTGATTTATCCGAAAATCAAAATTTTGAGTCTTTCAAAAACTGGCTCGCAGATAACAATTGCTATGTTTTTACGATGAACGGGTTTCCTTTTGGGAATTTCCACAACACTATTGTAAAAGACAAAGTGCATTCCCCGGACTGGACGAGCCAGGAAAGAACTGATTATACTATAAGATTATTCAATTTATTGGCCAAACTTTTACCAGAAAATACATATGAAGGTGGGGTTTCTACATCTCCTCTCTCCTATCGTTTCTGGTGGACAAGTCCGGGTTCTTTAGAAGAAGCAACAAGAAAAGCCACTAAAAATATTATTTCAGTAGTAGAGGCATTAATAGATTTACAGACAAGAACCGGAAAGACTCTTCACCTAGACATAGAACCAGAGCCTGATGGTATTCTGGAAAATTCAGAAGAATTTATTGATTGGTATAATAATTATCTTCTTCCCTTAGGAATTGAGCAATTGCAATCAAATGGACTTTCTGCTGAACAAGCCACAGAAGCCATCAAAACTCATATACAATTATGCTATGATGTTTGCCATTTTGCTGTTGGCTTTGAAACACCGGAAGACGTAATAAATAAATTAGATGCTGAGCAATTAAAAGTCGGTAAAATTCAGATTAGCTCTGCGCTTAAAGTTGACTTTTCAAGCCGGGCGGATGAAAAACTTGCGGTGATAGCACAATACAATGAGCCAACATACCTGCATCAGGTGGTAGCTCAAAAGAAAGATGGCAGTTTTATAAAATATCAGGATTTGAGTGAGGCAATAGCCGGATTTGATGATAGTATAGATTCCTGGAGGGTGCATTTTCATGTTCCGCTATTTCTGGAGCAATACGGTTTATTAAGTTCTACGCAATCGGATATTGTAAATACATTGAATTTACACAAATCAAAGCCATTTACCCAGCATCTGGAAATAGAAACTTATACCTGGGCTGTACTGCCTAAAGAATTTCAGGCTCCATTGAATGAGTCAATCGCTCGTGAAATCAATTGGGTAAAAAGCATTTTAGAATAATTGTTTAAATACCATGCAAAAAACAGTTGTCATTGATATAGTCGGTCTTAGTACCAGTGTTATTGGTGAACACACACCATTTCTGCAAAAATTCATTGCAAAAAATAGCCTTACTCATATAAAGCCTGCCTTTCCTGCAGTTACTACCACAGCACAAAGCAATTACGTAACCGGAAAAAACCCTGATGAACATGGTATTGTGGGTAATGGCTGGTATGACCATGAGGCATGTGAAATGAAATTCTGGAAACAATCTAATAAACTGGTGCAGGCAGAGAAAATATGGGAAGCAGCACGACGAAAAAATCCTGAATTTACGGTTTCGAAGATGTTCTGGTGGTATAATATGTATTCGTCGGCTGATTTTTCGGCAACTCCCCGACCTCAATATCATTCAGATGGCGTAAAACAACCTGATTGCTATACTTATCCAACCGATTTGCGGGACAAATTACAGGCAAAATTTGGCACTTTTCCTCTTTTCAAATTCTGGGGGCCTAATACGAGCATTGAATGTTCAAGGTGGATAGCCAATGCAGCATTAGAGGTAGATAAAGACCATAATCCGACATTAACCCTTATTTATTTACCACATCTAGATTATTGTCTGCAAAAGTTTGGTGTGGATTTTAATAAAATCTCTAAGGATTTGCATGAAATTGATGCATTGGTAGAAGAACTCGTTAATTATTATGAGAAAAAAAATGCCAATGTGATTCTGCTTTCAGAATATGGTATCAATGATGTAAATAACCCTATACATATTAATCGCATTCTCAGAGAAAACGGCCTGATTTCAGTACGGGTTGAAAATGAATACGAGTTACTTGATTGCGGAGCCTCAAAAGCATTTGCAGCAGCAGACCATCAGATTGCCCATGTATATATCAATGATACTAGCCAAAAAGAAAGGATCAAAGAAATTCTATCGAAGGTTGATGGGATTGAATTAATAATGGATGAAGAAGAGAAACATTTTCATCATATTAACCATCAGAGAGCCGGAGATCTGGTATTAATGGCTAAGGCCAACAGCTGGTTTACCTATTATTATTGGTTTGATGACAAGGTAGCACCCGATTTTGCCCGTAGTGTTGATATTCATAATAAACCCGGCTATGACCCGGTTGAAATGTTTATGAATCCAGACAATCCGCTTATTAAATTAAGAGCTGCATATAAATTAGCCCGTAAATTATTAGGATTCAGGTATAGAATGGATGTCATTCCATTGAAAGCTGAACTTATAAAGGGTTCACATGGTACTCTGGCTATTGGCAAAGAGTTTTATCCGGTGTTAATCAGTAATCAGAAAGTGAATAAGGAAATTGGGTCTACTGATGTATATAGTGTTATTTGGGAGAGTATTTTTGGTAGTTGATTAAGATTTTAGATAGAATTAGAGGAAGATTAAGCAATTATGGGCGATGTACTTAGATAAGAAAAAAACTATTATATTCTTAAAAAATGAATTTTAGTTTAACTATAAAGCCTGATGAGGCATATTATAAAGAAGCCTATAGCGAAATAATTTCAACGCTTAAATTGAAAAAATATGAGCTTGTTTTTGCTATAATTATGGTACTTTTTGGGCTGGGTTTATATTACTTTGATAGTAAAGAAAAGCTAGGGATATTTCCTTTGTTCTTTTGTGGCGTCGGTGCTTATGAATTTTATAAATTCTATTATGAAAAAAAGAAATGGTTAAAA
>CALRLS020000551.1:0-3765 GCA_943368815.1 Cyanobium sp. NIES-981 | reverse complement strand
TACACATTTATTTCTATTGATTATTAAAAGAGAGAAAGAAAAGCAAAAAAGTGCTTTATACTATGTCTTCTATGGGCTTTCCGCATTGGCCTGCGAATTATGCCATCTTTCTACTTTTCCACTTTTCCTGATTCACGGCACGTATGTTTTACTTTTTGTCCGACAAATCCGTGTCTGGATTGGCTTAAGTCTGGCTATGTTGATTCCTTTAGCAGGTGTACTTGCCTGGTTGAAATCAGAAGGGGGGCAATGGTTATTCGATTACGTACAGAATAGTGTGAAAGTATATAATTATCTTGCTAAAACTGCTCCTGACGAATACCTGTCTGTTGCTTCTCTACCCAATATACTCAAGCAGTTGCGCCATGTCGTTTCATCAGCTTTTATTAGTAGTGAGGGGCTTTATCTGCATCTGTCAGGATTGAAAAATACTATTATCGCTATCCTTAGCCCGCTTATAGGCTTTATATGTTTTAAATGGCTTCCATCTGATAGACTGAAAGTGATTGCTGCAGGTGCTTTAATAGCCCTATCTCTCCTACTCTATTCTACAGCTCAACTTCAATTTTTAGTACTTTCACTAAACATTGTTTTATCAGGTATTTTATTAAATTATGTCACTAAAAACCTCAAAGGCTCGGCCAATACCTTAGTCGTTTTTCTCTTATTATTAGTAATGCTGCCTTTTGTGTTTCTGATTCTGTTCTCCTGGCAGGATGGCAATACATTCAGAATTATTCCGCGATACATCGGTTATGCTTATTCTTTCGGGATTATTCTGATTGCCCTGCTAATCAGGCAAATCTGGCAGATGCAATCGAATGTGAGATATATTATTCTGGCGCTTCTTGTAGTTCAACTGTATTTAATTGGTGGAATTATCCAAAATATCTGGCAGGATAATCCACCCCGATATTTTATGAGTTTTGCTGAGCCCCGCCAAAAGAACCCTTATATACTGGCTGCCGACAAAATTCAAAGCCTGTATGCCAAAGGAGACACCGTCATTTATTGTTCGTATAAAGACCCTATGCCTGGTGGACAAGGCACTCCCCAGTTTTCAGTTGTTGATGCACAGTTAACGAATTTTTACTTACCCAAAGATTCAAAGATTATTCAAAGAGTGAATCCGGCCGAGCATGATAAAATTATGCTAAAAAAGCCTGATGGCTCAGCCATTCTTATCATTGATTTACAAGGAGCAAAATACAGGTATTAGTCTATTATTTCGTCAATCGCTTTACATTTTATAAATAACTCAACCACCATTTTTCTTTGTTGTTTTGCTTATAAGTATCAAACTTTTTACAAATTGGATAAAGCACCAAAATAATACCTGCCCATATTAAGTAAACTATAGGGAGACTGAATCCGAAACCTTGTAAGTCAAACTCTGTTGTGGTTTGAATCATCATCTGCCAATCATAACCACTTAATTCTGCAAAAACCATCCCGATAATGCGTATGAAATAAAGGTGAAGGATATAATAAAAGAATGGAACACGTCCGAAAGTTGTGAAGAAATCAACTACTTTTCCTCTCAGCTTCTCGGTATTAGCAAGAAATACTATTGCAGTTCCTAAAGTCAGTAATAAATAAAGAAACGAAGGCGGGTATTTAGTAAGGTTCAGAAATGACATGATGGTTTGTGTGGCGGTATCATATTTTTGCCAGGGCGTAGTATTTCCATAGATATTAAGCCACCGTATCAGGACAAATAACAAAATCGACCCCAGACCTATTCTATTAAATAATCTTCTCCTTTTTTGCGCATCAAATGGTTGATTATAAAAGCTGCCGAAATAATAACCAAGCGCCATTACCCCAATCCAGGGTATGATGGGATAAAAGATATTTATATGATGGTTTTCTGATAAATTAATCGTTCCGAATTCATGCAGAATATTCCATAGCAGATTATCTTTAAAATGAAGGGTATCTAATGCATTATGCCCTGCTATCAATATGAGGGAGAAAATTAAAATGATATTGCGGGGTAGATATATAATTGTCGCTAAGAAAATCATGCTGATTCCCAGGCACCATATAACAGCAAGGTCGAAGTTTCTGAATCGGACATCCAGATACCACGCAAAACTTATAATGGTTAATTCTATAAAAACCAACCAGAGTCCTCGTTTTATCAGGAATACAGACAAATCATTCCTTGATTTTCTTCTGCCAACCATAAAAGCCGAAATACCTGCCAGAAAACTAAAGGTTGGTGCACAGAAATGTGTAATCCATCTGGTAAAATAAACAGGAATTGTAGCATGTGCCGGGTCAGTTAAATCAAATACAGCAGGCGATTGATAGAAGTAGTCTCTTGTATGATCAATAGCCATAAGTACCATTACTATGCCTTTTAATAAATCAACGGATTCTATTCGGCTTTTGCTAGCGGTTGTCATTTAGGCTTGGGGTTATATGATGATAATCTCTAATTCCAGGATGCACACATGAACATAAAAACAATCAAATATATTATACATTATGTCAAAAGATTCAATGTATTTGTTCAAAAAAACTATTCTATTGTTGCAGGGAGTACGAAAAACTTAATTTGATATAGAAACTATTGGTTTTCAAATGGATTTGACAAAAACCAAGATTTAAACCTGCCTGAAATTCAATGAATAGGGATACTTGTTGTGGCAAAAGATGCCGGATTTGTATTCTGATATTTATCAAAAGAGGCTCAGAATTTAAATTGTTTAAATTCTGAGCCTCTGCTATTGTGGATGGTTTAAAAAGGGTTACTTTGCTCCCGGAGGACAATATTGTTTCAGATAATTAGTAAATAAAGTATTCAGGTGTACACGCGTGCCTTGTCCTTCATAAATGCCATGCGAGCGGTTCGGGTATGGCATAAACTGAAACTGGCGATTATGTTTTATCAGTTCATTCAATAATAATTCTGCGTTCTGATAATGAACGTTATCATCACCTGTACCATGAATATATAACAGATTCCCTTTGAGGTTTTTGGCGTAGGTAATAGGTGACCCGTTAATGAAATCATCTTTATTTTCCTGTGGCAAACCCATATAGCGTTCCTGATAGATATTGTCATATTCCAGTTGATTACCTACCGCTGCTACTGCTATACCGGTTTTGTAGATTTCAGGGAATTGGAACATAAGGTTTAGCGTGCATGAACCTCCCCCACTCCAACCATGCACAGCCACACGAGAAGCATCTACATAAGGCCATTCCAATATATTCTTCGCCGCCATAGCCTGATCGCGGGTATTAAGCAGACCGATTTTTCTATAGATTGACTTTCGCCAGGTTCTTCCCTTTGGAGCGGGTGTGCCTCGGTTGTCAACTGACAGATAAATATAGCCGTCCGCTGCCATATCACCTATATAAAGACTGTTTCTCCCCACCCCAAAACGGTCTACTACGGTTTGCGCTGCAGGTTCGCTATAGACAGTAAACACAATCGGGTATTTTTTAGATGGGTCAAAGTTCTTTGGTTTTGCCATCCAGCCGTCCATCTCCACTCCCTCATCCGTAGTTACTTTAAAGAACTCTATATTGGAATTTTTCTTTTTTTCGGGGTCAATTTTTTTACTTATATCATCTTTCGGGTTCAAAGACTGATGGTCAGGTAAGGATACCCACTCTGTAGCCGGACGCGTATAATAATTAGAAAAACTATGATAGGCATATTTGCCATTCGGCGAAATCTGGTAATCGTGTGTACCTTCTTCAATAGCAGGTGAAATCTTTTCTGCTTCGCCTGTACCATCAAGTTTGGTT
>CALRLS020000550.1:0-3770 GCA_943368815.1 Cyanobium sp. NIES-981 | reverse complement strand
CATTCGTAAGCTTGATGAAGGAATGATTCAGCGAAACTATCTGCAGGTCAAACGGGACATTCAGGACATTATTCAATCTGAAATGGAAAGATTGCTGAATGACCCCGGGCAGCTGCATCTGGTGATTAAAAAGAATAGTAATTAGTTGTGTACCTGCAGAAGCTTGTGACTGCCTGATAATTGGTGGGAATAATTGTAAGGCGGCCAAGAGGAAAGCAATTGGCTAAAACTAAACTTAGGGAGATAAGAAAAGAAAATACAAAAATGAGAAGATACAATTGCTCTTGCACTGCTGGTAGAAATTTGGGTGATCGTCTATAAACTTTTTCATCATTTATACAGTATCAGAAAACGAAAAGTATATTGCCTGTTTTGTCACAAATATAGTAAATATTTGCGACAAAATTTAGAGTAATGTATAATGGAAAGTATTGATGACAAGACAATTAAGAAAATTAAAAAAGCGAAGAGGGGCGCGCTGTTTTTTATTAAAGATTTGTCACGTCCTGAAATTGGGTACAGCTAAAGTGATATCGAAAGCGCTGGAGAGATTGGTAGAGAAAAAAGAGATTTCCCGGGTAGCGCGTGGGATGTATGCCCGATTGAAAGTAGAAATATTTGGCAACAAAACTTTCAACGCTTTGGAAGAAGCAAAGATTGCCGCGTTTAATGGAATGGAGTATTTGAGAAGTAAAGGAGAATGGTAAATTGTAAAAGATTTTATTTACACTGAATTTTCATCGCTAAAAAAGGATTCTTTTTCGTATTTAATCGCATGTAATGTAGATATTTTTCTAATTTTAAGTATGAATATTTCTAACCATAAGGCTCATATCAGAATCATCCTGGTGCATTTGGCAATTTGGATTACATTTTTGGCCATACCTACTTATCTTTTTTCTGTGCTGATATCGCTGAAGGTACAAGAAGCTCAGGTGATGGAGGTTACAAGAATTGTTTATACCTACTGTATTCTTATTGGGCTGTTTTATTATAACTATTACGTACTTATACCTAAATTTTTGTTTAACAATCGCTACCTGCTGTATTCTTTTTTTTTGTTTACTATTTATATTTTGATTAGTGCAATTCCCATCTTAATATTTTACGAAATATTTGGGGTGGATATCTTTAATACCGACATGATTCCTCAACTAGAAGAATTTGATTGGCTGTTGTTAGTAATGTTGTACCTGGTGTCTTTTGTGGTGTCATTGGCCTTAAGACTGAATGCTCGCTTGCAACACACTGAAAATGAGCGGATATCAGCCCAGTTGTCTTATTTGAAAACCCAAATAAACCCACATTTCTTATTTAATACTCTCAATGGAATTTACGCTACAGCCATGGATAAAGCCCCAAAGGCGGCTGATATGATAGAAAAATTATCATCAATGATGCGTTACACTATTTATGAAACTACCGCTGATTATGTACCACTTGACAGTGAAATTGAATATATCCAAAACTACATTCAACTTCAAAAAGAGCGGCTTGATGATAGCGTCAATATTAACTTCAATTGCGAAGGTAATTTTGATAGAAATCAAATCGCTCCTTTGCTTATCATCCCATTTATCGAAAACAGCTTTAAACATGGGGTAAATTCAGAACAAGATAGCAATATTCAGATTTTACTTTCCTGTAAAAACAATATCTTTGAAATGATAGTCAAAAACAATAAAGTATTCCTTGACCTATCTGGAAATGAGGCGAGCGGCATCGGCACCCAAAACACGCGTGAGCGACTCGATCTTATCTATCCACAAAAACATACCTTAGAAATTCAGGAAACTGTAAACACCTTTACAGTTAAACTTAAAATCGAACTTTTATGATCACAGCTGTGGCCATTGACGACGAACCTCTCGCCTTAAAGGTGATAGAAACTCTCTGTTCAAAATCTGAGCAAATAAGTCTTCAACGCACGTTTACCAAACCAACAGAAGCCCTTAAGTACCTCAATAAATTTCCGACAGATCTCATCTTTCTGGATGTGCGAATGCCCTCACTCTCGGGTATCAATTTGGCTAAAAAAATTAAACAAAACACCATGATCATTTTCGTGACGGCCTTTGCCGAGTTTGCTGTGGATAGTTACGAGCTCAACGCCATTGATTACTTAGTAAAACCTGTCAAGTATGAGCGTTTTGAAAAAGCACTTGAAAAAGCACTTGAATACTATAATTATCTTCAAAACAAACCCACCAGCATTGAAAACATCATCTATGTTCGTTCTGAGTTCAGTATGTACAAAATATTTACAAAGGATATTCTTCTTGTTGAGGGCCTTGCCGATTACCTCAAAATTCATCTAAAAGATAGAAAGCCTATTGTGACACGCATGACTATGAAGGCAATTTATGAGAAATTGCCTAGAACAGATTTTATGCGAATTCATAGGAGTTTTATCATTCCGGTCGATCGAATTTTTTCGGTACGCAATCATGTAGTTTTCCTTTCTGATATAGAAATTCCTATCGGCAAAACTTACTTAGAGGAATTTTTTCAGCGATTTCCGATGTAATAACTCTCGCTTTGATCATAAAAAAATATCCTGGTTTACAGGAATTATAGGTAACGATAAATTTCACACAGTTTACTTCTCCCTGCCCAAACTTCTGTCCAAAATAAAAACAGATAAAATTGACGACAGCTTCAGAAAAGAAATCGAGCGTATTGAAAACAAACAGCTACCTACATCCCATCTGGCCTTAAATAACTGGAAAATAGTGTCTGCTGTCCAAGACAATTGATTGGTGAGCAGATAGAGCGTCTTATTGTTTTCTTTGTCATATACTTTGACCAATCTAAACCTTTCGGGGTAAGAATTTAAGCCGTAAAGGCTTGTCAGTATGATATCTTCATCCCCCAGAATATAATCGTTTTTCATTCGTCAAAAAAACCTCTACTGTTTGAACAATCGTTAAAGAGAATTCTTTATTGCACTGATATTGAGATACTTGTATAGATTTAGAAGTTAGTTTAAACCGCTCAACTGGTTTATATTTCTCTTGATTTCATCGCAGTAATCTTGCCATTCTTCGCATTATATTTCTTTTAGAAAATGATTGTTCAATCTTTGGCTGTGTTAAATAATACAAGCAAAAAAACGATATCACAAAATATTTAAAAACATGAAAAAGAGAATAAAATTCGTAATACTCTCATTATTATTGGCTTTTCTTTCGTTTGAAGGTTTTGCACAGAAAGTTACCGGAACGGTGCTGGATGAAAACTCGGTGGCCCTGCCATTTGCGAATGTTCTACTGCTTAACTCTTCAGACTCTTCATTGGTGAAGGCCTCAGCCTCTGATATGGATGGGAAGTTTGAAATTAAAGACTTGAAATACGGAAGCTATTTGTTTAAACTGAGTATGGTGGGTTACACGGACTTCTATACTCCTAAATTTCAGTTGAGTACTGATGCTCCCGATTTCATCCTACAGCCACTGAAGCTTGCTCGCCTCATCAGTGAACTTGCTGAAGTTACTGTTACAGCTAAAAAGCCATTTATTGAGCAACAGATTGACAGAACAGTTCTGAATGTCAAAAACAGTATTACCAATGCCGGAAGTACCGTTCTGGATGTTCTTAGAAAGAGTCCGGGAGTTACGGTTAATCAGAATTCGGGAACTATCACTATGGCTGGTAAAGATGGTGTTCAGGTTATGATTAACGGCAAACTAAGGTACATTCCTGCTGCCGCTCTGATTTCCACGCTGCAGGGAATGAATTCCAATAATGTGGAAAAGATAGAATTGATAACG
>CALRLS020000549.1:0-3780 GCA_943368815.1 Cyanobium sp. NIES-981 | reverse complement strand
GGAGAACTTCCTGTAAAACTAAGATTCAGCGTAGCTGATTGCCCTTCAGTGATAGTTGTGCTTGTACCGCTTATACTTGCTGTAGGTATCATTGAGCAGTTAGGAAGGTTTACCATTGCATAGGTAACGCTACCTCCTGAAGGCTGTGTAATATTAATAGCAGTGCTTGCATTGGAATAATTCGTTACCAACATTACATATTTTTGCCCTGCCTGCGCATTATTGATGTATAAATCAGGGCGTCCGGTATCATAATCACAAGTGAGGGGATAACTTTGGGTAGATGAGCAGGCATTGCCCATATCGTTGTTGACTATTGGCCCCCATATAGCTGCATCTACATCATATCCATAGGTATTCGAAAAATTGAAGTACAGGTTACCACTTGTATTGACAGTGATAATAAACCAGGCCTGATTAGGAACCGAATACAAGCAGCCATAACTAGCACCACCCGGGCCTACAAGATATGAATTGTTATTAACAGGCGCATTGAATGTAAATGACGAGCCGGTAGTATAATTGTTAGGGTCAGTAAACAACGAGCACCCGATGCGATAATTGGCATCTGCCACCATATTTGGTACAGGGGTGAGTGAACGTTTTTGTTGCGCCTGAACAGAGATAAAACCTAAAATAAACAGAAGTGGTAGCAGTTTTTTCATCAATAGTCACAAATAAAAGTAAGGAGTGCTTGGGTTTGTAAAAGCAAAAATAAAACTTTTTGGCAGAATTATTTATATACCACTTAATAATAATATTTAAATAATCCTAGGGATTCAACACATTGTCACTTAAAATAAATAGCTTCATTTTTATTTGAAATACATGCGTGGTTTCAGTAGATTTCGGAAAGAAAAAAAATCTTTAGTATGGCGGCCATTACTACTATTCTTGCGACACTTGCTTCGGTTGGCGAAACTTTTGTTTCCGGCTGGCTAGAGAGCCGTGGTGACCAAATAATATCTAATACTCCAGGTTTTGCAAAAAGAGTAATTGCACAATTCCATGATACTAAAATACCTGTTAATAATGATTTGCAAAAAGCCATTACCAGTTCGCATTGGTTGGCTACGAAAGTTTTTTGCGAAAAATTAAAGAAAAACAACCCTTCTGATATTTTCGAAAGCATTCTGCGTGTAGTAAAAGAGAGATTAGCCCAAATCAATCAGAAAGGTTATTTATTAACTGAAAAGGATAAGCCAGATGATTTTGAGGCTGAATTATTGATTTTAAAAGAGAATGGCAAAGAAGCTCCTGGAATACTAAAAAACAAAGTAGTAGACTATCACTTAAAAGAGCTAAAAAGTCTTTTAAAAGAAAGAGAGGCTGATTCTACCAGTTACGAAACATTTGAAAAAGCAATAAGAAACGGTTTAGCTGATGAAAACCTTGATTGGTTTGATTTAGTTTGTGCATTTCTGAACGAATTATTAAAAGTAGATAGCAGAGCTAAAGATACTTTTCAGAATGAAGAATTAGCTAAGATTGGGCTTGCTATTAATGATTTGGGAGAATTAAAAAAAACTTTAGAAACTATTACAAATGGCTCTGTAGAGAAGATTGGAGAAGAGCGCTTTGGGGAGTTGAAAAGTTTGGTTCATGATGAACTAGAAGAAATAAAGGTTCAGTTGGGTGAGATAAAAAAAGGGATTGATGAAGTAAACGATACTGCTAAAGAAATACATAAAATAGTAACTAAAGTTGAAAAAGATTTAAGCAAAATAAACCCCTCTCCCCCATTTGCCCAAAAACTTACCCCAATACCAGAATTAGGCACATTCATTGGCCGTAATGAAGACCTTGAAGAACTAAGCCAAACACTTGCCACAGCTAATCAGGTAGTATTAATGAATGGTATGGGTGGGATTGGCAAAACAACACTCGCGCGAGCTTATGTAAACAAAAATTTGTCTGTTTTTAATCATGTTGCTTGGATAAGTGTTACTGAGGACAATATAAAGGACGCCTTTGTAAATACAATTTACTTTGATAAGGACTTGAAAGAAGCTCAGCTAAGCGAAGGTGATAACAAATCCTGTTTTATCGCTATTATGAGAGCTTTCAATAATTTACAAGGGAAAGGGCTATTGGTCATTGACAATGCAGAAAAAGACGCTGAGGAAATTAAACATCTTCTTCCTCCGCCACCTCAATGGCAGATTTTATTAACTTCTCGTTTGGAATTAAAAGCTTTTAAAGAAATAAGATTAGATAAATTATCCCCAGAATATGCAGAAGAAGTATTTAAAGAATATTATGGCAAACCCATTAAAGAACAGGATTATCCTATCTTTCTAAGCTTATTAAAAGAAATAGATTATCATACCCTTACCATAGAGTTGGTAGCTAAAACCATGCGTGAAAGTGATAATAATTTGAAGTTTGCTGAAGTATTAGAGAAACTAAAACAACGTCAATTAGATGATAGACGTATGCATGAGTTAATTCATGTAAGGCACTTTGATGATAATAAAGCTGTACTATATAACCATCTGTTAGCTACATTTAACTTATCCCAATTAACTGAGTATGAAATCTGGGTATTAAAACAGTTTACAGCATTACCTCCTGAACCGATTTTGAAAGATACTTTAATAGAGTGGCTAGAATTAGATGAGAATAAATCTATTGATTTTGAGCAGGTTCTTAAAACACTGAGAAATAAAGGTTGGTTAAAGCGTACTGAGCACGCAGAAGGTAATGTACAATATACTATCCATCGATTAATACAAAATATGGTACATTACCAGTATGGAATTAATTTTGCAGATGTGGAATCTTTAATAATTACTTTTCAAAGGATAATATCGTTTGATGAAAATACTAATTTTAGTCAAAAATTTCAATACTTGTCTACTATTGAATTTCTTTTGAAAAGTTTGCCCGAAAATTTAGAAAATGCTACAATGGCCTTTCTTTACAATAATTTAGGAATCATTTATAAACAATTTGTTGATTTAAATAGAGCTGAAAAGAATTTATCAAAAGCCTTAGAAATATATAAAAAGCAAAATGACGAAAATAATATAGCAACATGTCAATCGAATCTTGGAATGGTTTATAGGGAGTTAGGTTATCATAAACAAGCTAAAAATTTATTAGAGCTAACCTTAGAATCTGATATCAGAATTTTCGGTTCCAACCATCCTAACGTTGCTATTAGCCAGTCGAATCTTGCTATGATAAATCAAGATTTAGGAAATTCAAAAACAGCCAAAGAATTATTAGAATCTGCATTGCAAATTAATATTGATTTTTTTGGCCTAGAAAGTACTAATGTAGCTATTGTTCAGTCCAATCTTGGATTGGTATATAAAGATTTAGGGGACTTTAAAAGAGCTAAAGAATTATTAGAAATTGCGCTACAAAACCTTGAACATGGACATCCTAGTACAGCTCGCATCCAATCCAACCTTGCAATGATTTACAAGGCTTTAGGGAGCTTTGAAAGAGCTAAAGAGCTGTTAGAACTTTCATTGGAAACTACTATAATAGATTTTGGATTAACTCATCTTGATACAGCACGCACTCAGTGGAATCTGGCTACAGTATTAGTAGACTTAAAAGATTTTTCCAGAGTTGAACAATTATCGCAATCTGCTTACGAGACTTTCAAGTATAATTTAGGAGTAAATCATATGAATACAAGAAGATGTTTAAACTGGCTAAATTATATAAGAAGAATTATTAATAAATGACAAAGCACACCCAATCAAGATGTGCTTCGCTAATTTATTATCCAAAACCCCTTAAAACTCACCCTTCATACTCCTCCAC
>CALRLS020000548.1:0-3780 GCA_943368815.1 Cyanobium sp. NIES-981 | reverse complement strand
CAATATCAGGCAGAAAAACATTTATCAGACTTTGCGAAGAGCCTCTTGGATATTCTTCATACATCGAATGAGGAATTAAGCCTGTTTTAGTATCGGCATGACCCATTATATACTTCATGCAGTTACTGATTAATTCCTTATATTTCGGAGCAAAAAGCTTATCATGCAATGCCAATGATGCTAAACAGATAATATTATCTCCCTGCCATGTTCCTAATTCGTATGAAGGCAAACAAGAAAAATTGTTGGCTTCATAAACAAGTGCCATTTGCTCACATTTTATCAAAAAATCTTCGACTTCTACCCTCTCTCTTTCGTTTGAATCCAGAAGAGACAGTTTTTTACCTAGCAATAGCGCCGTCCAACCCTGATAAAATGCCCCGAACTTCAATGGCAGATTTTCCTGAAAAGCGTTTTTCCCTTTGAGAGAATTTACTTCTTTAATTGCCCAGTCAATTTCTGATATGGCTTCTTTTGCCATCGGAGAAGACATATCTGATTCGCTGATGAGTTCGCACCATGTCAGGCCATATATTACATTAAAAAACACAAACCCTTCCGGAAAAACTTCTTGCATTGCATCAGCCTTTCCTTGATGGATTTCTTTTTTTAAGAAGTTCAATTGGCTAACAACAGCCTCATTATAAGTATGCTTGTCTTCAACTATGAATTTTGGTTCATAATACAATCGAATGCTCGAATGAAAGAGCATAAACGTAATTCCCAAAAGAAATACGCTAAGAATTACCTTCAAAACTTTCAGCATAAGTTTCACGCTATATCACATATCCCGACCCCTTGTTTCAAAGAAGCTAATTTATCTTTTCGGGCAGGAATAAACTCCTGTGCTACAAAGCCTTTAAATCCTGTATCAGCAATGGCTTTCATTATTGACGGGTAATACAATTCCTGAGTCTCGTCTATTTCGTGTCTGCCCGGTACACCGCCTGTATGATAATGCGCAATATATTGTTGATTTTCTTTGATGGTTCTGATTACGTCTCCTTCCATAATCTGCATATGATAGATATCATAAAGCAGCTTGAAATTCTCTGACCCAATCATCTTACATAATTCTACGCCCCATTTGGTATGGTCGCACATATAATCTTTATGGTCAACTTTGCTATTCAATAATTCCATTACCAATACTACTTTCTTGCTTTCGGCATAAGACAGAATTCTTTTTAAACCCTCGGCACAGTTTTTCATGCCCTGCTCATCATTAATGTCTTTATCTCTATTGCCCGAAAAACAAATCAAATTAGTAAATCCTGCCTTTGCTGTTTCGTCTATCAGGTATTTATGCCATTTTTCCAGGCCCTCATGATGTTCCTTTTTATTCCAACCTTTCACAATCCCCCAGTCTTTCGAAGTGCTTGAAACCATGGCACAGGTTAATCCATGCTTTTTAACTGTTTCGAATTCTTCTACCTTCAATAATTCAATAGATTCCAGACCAATGCTTTTAGCAGATATGCAGAGGTCTTCCAGAGGTATTGAATCATAGCACCATTTGCAAACTGAGTGATTGATTCTTCCTTTAAGTGAGCTACCCATTTCATGGTCAGCTGCATCAATCCGGGAGGCAACTAATCCGGCTACGGCAATTGTAGTGGCTCCTCCAACAATTTTTTTCATAGCATTACGGCGAGAGTTTGAATTTTCCATACTTTTGGAAAGTATTTAAAATATGAGGGGTTGAGAATATACAAATGTATAAAATCACCCTTTTAATCTATTCTTCCTTATGAAAAAATTATTTGTACTAAGTTTTGGCCTGTCAATACTGGCTTTATACATTTCCTGTCAGAAAATCCAGGAAAATGAATCTTCTATTCTTAATGCTCCAAAATATGTAATTGATGACTCTGCTCCAATATGGGCTGATGAATTTAATTATAATGGCCTGCCAGACCCTGCTAAATGGGGCTATGATATTGGCGGACATGGTTGGGGAAATCAGGAAAAACAATATTATACAAAAGATGCGAAAAATGCCCGTGTAGAAAACGGCGTACTTATTATTGAAGCCCTGAAAGAAAAGTTTGAAAACAATGATTATACATCAGCCCGACTGGTTACTAAAGGCAAAGGAGATTTTCTTTATGGCAGATTTGAGTTCAAGGCCAAGCTCCCGAAAGGCAGAGGCACATGGCCTGCAGGCTGGATGCTCGCTACCGAAAAATCTTATGGTGCCAACTACTGGCCTGACAATGGCGAGATTGATATTATAGAGCATGTGGGTTTTGACCAGGACCGTGTTCATGGCAATATTCATACGAAGGCATTTAACCATACTATCAAGACCAACAAAGGGAATAATATTGTTGTACCCGGTGTATCAGATGGTTTTCATATTTATGCCTGTGAGTGGACACCCGATGCCATTAGTATTGAAATTGACGGCAACAAATATTTTACGTTTCCGAAGCAAATCAATTATGGCTGGGCTGAATGGCCATTTGACAAGAAATTTCACATGATATTAAACATTGCTGTAGGTGGAGGCTGGGGAGGTCAAAAGGGTATTGATGATAGTATTTTCCCACAGAGAATGGAGGTAGACTATGTAAGAGTCTACCAGGCAGTGAAAAAATAAAACAGTTTATTGGTGGATAGCGGGAAAAGCAAAGACTTTACGCCAAAATATCCTGATGAAATAAGAAAAGCAAGAATCAGATGACTCTTGCTTTTGCTCTCGTCAAACTGCTGTTGATTATTAAAATCATCGAGCCGTTGGCTTTGCGAACGGGCCGGTGATTTTATGGCAAATGCCTCACGCTTTACACGCATTTACTGCAATAATAGCAATAAAAATCATCACGACAATAATTTCATCAAAATATTCGTAAAAAATCTTCTTCATACTTCTCTAATTTCATAAAAAGATACGAATCTCCGAAAAAAGGTTGGAAAACGAGTATTATTTATTTGTTAAGATAAGACTGTAATCAGAAGGTATATTCATGGCTATAATACTTACGTATTGATAATGCAAATATCGGTAAGGCCATGTTCATTGCCAATACCCATTTCAGGGTATTTTTTAAAAATGTTATCCGTACCAGTACGTAGTACATTAAATCAATTTCCTCTCCACAGCGTATTTTATCAGGCCAACTATTGTTTTTGTATTGGTTTTACGGTATATATTCTTCCGATGCGTTTCTACTGTCCGTTCCGATATATAGAGTTGCCTTGCTATATCAGCATTTGAAAACTCCTGGGAAATAAGTTTCAGAATTTCAATTTCTCTGTCAGTCAACCTATAAGTTTCCTCCTCCGAATCATTCCTGTTAGCCAGACTCCTCAGAATTTCGTTGGATACCTCTCTGCTGAAATATACATTTCCACGGGATACCTCATTTATGGCCTCAATCAACTCATTTCTTCCAATGGTTTTTAGTATGAAACCTGATATACCCGCATCCATCAAGTCATGTACAATCGATACATCATAAGAAACCGACAAGGCTAAAACTTTTACATCCGGAAAATCTTTTTTAACCTTCTGCGTCAATTCTATACCTGTCATTTTCGGCATATACAAATCTGTCAGAACTATATCTACCGGATTGTTAATCAGATATGACAGAGCTACCTTACCATCTAACAACTTACCAACCACTTCAAAATTATCCACATCCTGAAGCATCGCTTCAATACCATCTATCAGTATCTGATGATCGTCAACAATGAGGATTCTGAGTTTTGTGGTAGTCATTTAGTATTCATCAGGGGGATTTCAACAATTACACTTGTTCCTCTCCCGATTGC
>CALRLS020000547.1:0-3787 GCA_943368815.1 Cyanobium sp. NIES-981 | reverse complement strand
TTAAGGTCTTGCGAATGAACCAGAAAGGGGAAAAACAAAAGGAGTATTCTTAAATACTTTAACATAAACTCATATAAAATAGACGTAAAAAGAAATATTTTGAGCTGGTTTTTCAGAAATAGCTGTTAAACAGATTATCTATTCTGTTTCTGATAGTCTGATGGCTTTTTCTATTGTAGGCTTTGGCCGAAACTACTGAACCATGAATATTGCCTAAATGAAATCCCAGTCCTATTGCGCCATATATCCAGCCACGAGTGCTGTTTACACCGCTTTTGCTGAATCCTCTGATAGATTGAAAGGCCATTGTACCTACAAAAACCATTGAAACAATACCATCTTTCCAGTCTTTGGTATAGAAGCGTCCGGTTCCAGGTATAATTGTAGACATAATACCTGCTAAAGCAGGGCTTTTTTTCTTAATCTTAACAGCTTGGCTGGCTAATGTCTTATAATCTGCAGCAAGTTTATGGTCTTCGTCTTTTAATACGGCTAAAATCTGGTTTGCTTCTTTATAATTATCCTGCAGGATTTCGGAGGTAGCCGAAAGAATCACTTTATCGGGTTGAGATAATTGAGAGTTAGTTAACCAGAACTCTTTTGCAGTTTTGTAGTCGGGTTTTAGCAATAAACTACGGCTATATTCAATGGCCGAAGGTGATGACATTAATGAAATATCAGGATAGAGTTGTTGGCCTCTTAGCAATACCTCATCTAGCTTTCCCGAACGACGATACATTATCAGAAGTGATGTTTTAAGGCTATCATTTTGAGGAAGCATAAAAATTAAGCGCTCATATTCACGTGTAGCTAATTCGAACTGGCCTGATTTAGCAAGATATTCGGCAAATTTTTTAGAATTATCGTAATTATAAAGGTCTTGTGCTGAGGAATTGAAGAATGGGACTACTATTAATAGCAATAATAAAATTTTTTTCATCAGATTAGGGTTTATCAATCAACAACTTGGCCTTCATATCAATCTCGTACTTCATAGGGCTTAAACCATTGCATCTGGTCAGCCTGTCCATCGTTCTGATACCACCCATTACCATACCATATTTTTTGACAGATAAAATGCCATATTCAGAACATGAGGGGGTAAAAGTACAAACGGATAAATCCTGAGAAGAAAAGAATGTTTTATAGAATAAAAAAAGCCCCGAAAAAAGGTATTGAACCTCATTCTTGTTATCTTTTGCTTCTTTATAAACTCTTTTTGGGGCTTGTTGTATAAGGTTTCTATGAAGGCTTATTTCATCTTTACTTTGGGCTATTGCCTGATTTAGGCAAAGCAACAACAGGAAGAGAGTGATTGTAGATATTATCTTCACCATTTTCATCGATAACAATATTTTTATAGGTTGTTTGCTGGATATTCTGTGTACCATCAGAATTATAAGAAATCTGGGTAACCTGTTTCGGGAAAACCAGTCCTTTTATGTTTACATAATCCTTAAAGAATTGTTGGCTCAGTAGCTTGTCCGATACATCATAGAACGCTATGGCATCTAATTTTTTGTCAATATTAGCCATTTTTATTTTACCCAGAATCTTCACTAAACGTTTTTCCATTACTTTCCAGGTAGTGATTACTCTTCCGTTAGCATCTTTTTCTATTTTTTCTATTTTATAAATACCACTTACTTTTCCAGAATTGATACCATAATCAGTCAGTTTTCCTGATAATGATAGATGAAATATCGAAAATTCATTCATAATAGTTACATTTTGGACTGCAAGCAATGAATCTTTTTTATCCAATCTGTATAAGGTGGTGTCTTTAATAATAATAGTTTCTTCTTGTGGAAAATGTAGTTTGTAAATTAAGCCTAATGAAGGTTTATCATAGTAGACTTTCCCCACTGTCAACCGATAAGAGCCTGTAGATAATTTGTCTTTAATAGAAACATCGGCTTTCAAACGAAAGAACTCTTGTCCGAAAGTGATTTGGAAACTAAATATAACGCTTAAAAATATAAGGTTTTTCATTATTCAATAGGGACTTAAACAAGGAAAGCCCAACAAGGGGTTGGGCTTTCCTGCATCCATTTTATATTAATTAGAAGAAGAAGCTTCCGCCTGCAATTAATACAGCGAAAATCCACCATAATAACCAAACACCTACCCAAACTAAACAGCCATAAAGCGCTTTCTTAGTTTGGTCTTTATCCTGATCAGTTACGATATACACAATTAAAACACCAAGTAAGCCAAGTACACAACCCCACCAGAAAGCCGGGATGTTTAATGGAAGGTCACCTGCTGCTACTGTAGATGTTACGTTAGTGTCAAGTTTCAGATCTTTGGCTAGTTCTGAATCTTTTACATCAGCTAAAGTAGTACCTTCATTGGTATTCACGTACTCTTCCAATTTGCTTAATTTTTCAAATTCAGCATTGATGCTTTTTTCATCATATTTCAATGCTTCAACCTGGGTAGGAGTTGTAGTAAGGTCGTTTGATGCTGTTAATGTCTCTGTAGGGTTTGCTATGGCTGCAGTAGTGATTGCTTCATTTGAAGTAATCGGTGTGTTTTCAACTGCAGTTGTAGTGGCTTCTACCATTGCTTGTGGCTGTGCCTGAGCTTTAGGAGCCTGTGCATAGTTATCAACTTTTCCTTGCTGAACATACGCATATTGCTTCTTTTGACAAGCTACAAAAAAGAAAGAAATGGCTGTTGCGAAGATAATAGATAGTTTTCTTTTCATTTAATTAGATGGTTTTAATGGTCAAAACAATAGTTTCTTTTCTGTTCGCAATATACTATGCTATTTTAGAAAAACGAGGGTTTTTAAAAATAATTTTTATAAAAATTTACTAAATGGGTTCAAGCCAACGTCTACAAAAAAAAGGTTTTTGTAGATAAATAAAGCTCTTAATAAGTAAAGATTTAAGAACAATGTATATATCAGATAGTTTATCTGTTAAAATTATCTGGAAAGGTTTTTCCAAATTCATTTAAATTGTCCTGAATATTTTCTAAAAAACCTATTAATTGCCATGAAACAAACTCTCTTTCTCCTTTTTAGCTTTTGTTTAATCTCCCTGATGTCATGCCAAAAGAAACAATATGCTACTTTTCAAAATGGCTTTCAGGCAGATTATCCCCACAGTTTTAAAAAAACCAAAATAAAGCCAGTTAATGTAACACAAGAAGAAGACGTATTACTATCTACTGCCCCTGAGAATAATGTTTCTGCCAATAGTGCTACAACTGCAAGCGTAGAAACTGAAATGGAATTAATGGCAGAGAAACCAGCTTTAAATGATACAAAACAACTTAATCCGGACCTGACAGCTAAAAGAAAAATAACTCTGGTAGAGAAAGTAAAGACAATCCGACAACTCAATAAATTATCGAAGTATGTCTCTAAAAAATCAACAGCTTCAACTGGTACTACTGAGGCTAAGTCAAATTCTGACGATACTTTAGCATTAGTTTCTTTGGTTCTTGGCTTAGTAGGTATAGTGGCATTGCTTCTTGGAAGTTGGATAGGGATTGCCCTCGGTCTGGCGGCGATGATTACGGGTATTATAAGTTTAAAAAGTACTTCTAAAAGAATATTAGCTGTAATAGGCATTGTTTTAGGTGCTGCCCTTCTATTGTTTGGTATAATAGTAGTTGTGTTTTTAGCGACTCTTCTTTCGAACCTATAAGAGCATTTAGCAAATTGGGTTTCCTGATTATTGTTTTAAGCAGTTACGATGTGTAGCTGCTTTTTTATTTATTTTTTCTAAGGAATGTATTAACTTCCTATATTATCACTACATAAATTCTTCTACCT
>CALRLS020000546.1:0-3797 GCA_943368815.1 Cyanobium sp. NIES-981 | reverse complement strand
ATGTTCTAGATTTATCAGGTCAATGAGCCTGGTTTGAAATAGCTTTTGCTGTGAATCAGGTTTTATTTTACCTAACATTTTGCCAGTTTTTGATAGGTAAATATACAAAAACTGGCAATTTTACACAAACAAAATTAATCTTTTCTTTTACCTAAATCACTACAAATCAATGAGTTACATATATTTTAAGGAATGACTATTTAGGGTCTGCTGAAAAAGTCACTGAGCTGGGTTGCCAATTTTAATTTGTTGTGGTATGCCCTCTGCCTACAGATAATATTGAGTAATCAAAAAAGTAATAGAGTATAGACAATGGGGACTGCTCTCTAGCAATTTGACTAGTTTCAGCACCAGAACGATGCAGGCGGGCCAAGATTTGCTGGTTAAGTTCAGTCTGGCCTTTACTCTGTTTAATCATTATTTGGCTTTAGCCTATCCAGCCTTAGCCTCGATTGGGTTGCGATCCCTGGACTTAACGGGTTCTGCACCCCTGCCTTCAGTCTTCCGGCGGCTTGGGGTTGAAAACTATCTTTAAATTCTTGAGAGTTTTTCTGTTTTTCTCTGTCACAGCATATTTTGTTGGCCAAAACAGTCTATAGATAATACCCGAATCTTTTATTGTACTTCTCTATAATGCTTATTAGATACTTTCCCTCATTAAAGGCACCCCATGAGAACATATCTAAGAAGCAAACCCATTCACCAGAGTCAGTTGTATCTTTGAAACAAAATTTACTTTTGCGTTTAACTTTCTTCTGACAATGGAACGTACATGAGGCTGATGGATGGATACTGTTCTGTCAGAAATCTGATGGATTTTGCCATCCTATATTCTTTTCTGCTGATTATAAGTCATTTGTATAATTAATATTGCGCAACTTACATTAACATATAGAATCTATACGAAATTAAATTATGGCATGAAAATTGGTTTTTTTTTAAAAGAAATTACTATTTATAAATGCCCCGAAAGAATATCAATGCTCTTATTCTGCTTAAGAATACATTTGCCAAACAGTATATAGCAAGTGTTTTAGCAAAACATAATATTAAATTAATTGCTACTCCTAAAAATACCAGTCAGGCCCTTATGATACTTGAGCAGCAAAAACCTGATTTATGTATATGTGAAGATGATTTTGAGACAATAGAAATAATTCTGACAAAACATCTGAAAATTAATACCTCGCTTAAAACAATCTTAATTGTCAATAAAAGTAGTGTTGAGGAGATTCTTGAATACTATAAACTCGGTGTACTTGGTGTATTAAGTATTTCATCCCCTCACTTTGAGTTGGGTGAAGCTATTAAAGCTGCATTAAATAATAATACTTATATAAGTACTGTTTATGGAAAATTTATTAAAAGAGAAGAGGTAAGTACAAATGGGGTGCTGAAACTTCTTACAGCCAGGGAGAAAGAAATTATGAACTTAATAGCACGAGGTTATACCAATGTTCAGCTTGCGGAAATACTTAAGCTAAGTGCTAATTCAATTAATAATCATAGAGGAAATATCAGAAAAAAACTCAAGTTAAAAGGTGGAAAATCTCAATTACTTCAAATCGCCATACAATTAGACAGAGAGTCTTATTGATTCAAGATAAATCTACTACATATGGTACTAAAAAGTATTAAAACTACTATTGTGACAAATGTTTTTTAGTACTTACTTTGCTCCATCTTAAAGTTTATAACACACCTTTTAAAAAAATATTTTTGTCTGTTACTATATTTTTTAACCTGTAAATACTCTAAATCTGATGGTTGTGACTATCCTTATCGCTTAGCTATTTATTCCAAAGTTTTGTCTCTCTTAAATTCGACCCTTTTATTCGCTGTGATTATCGGTTGCAACTATTTGCATTTGTGCTAACCCAAAAGAGTTGAAGTATGTGTTTCATGAAGAATTGTAAAATGTAATTTTTATGCAATCCGGACATTGAAATTAGCTGATAAACATGTCAGCGGTTTGAAATGCCAGACTTCCTATGAATGTGCATTAAAGTAATTTATCCGTAATCAAGGTTGTGCATAAGGATAAGTACTTAATTATCAATTACTTCTGATTAAAATCAAATTGTCGGTGCGACAGTATAAAAAGGCTTAAAATTTACGAAGGTAAATCTTAGGGTTTACCCATTTGCTCTATAGTTACCAATTATTCAAACTCATTAACCATCTGATGAAATACCTTTTATATCTTCTTGTCTTAGTTAGCTCAATTTCCTACGCTCAGGTATACCAACCTGTTACGTGTCATTTTAATGGTCCTGCAGCAAATGGAGTAAAAATTAAAACCAACTTGCCGTTTTTGCCTAGTAGTTATATGCCAACAATTATTATTGAGGGCTATAATTATTATACGGGTGATGCCATAGGAATAACGATTAATTATTATATATATAGCTCGAGTGGTATTGGAGACCCATTAAATTACTATTTTCTTAAACATAATGCTAGTTCATTTGGCTCCTATACGCCTGTCATTAAGTTGGCCAACGAAAATAATAAAGTAGTCATTTTTATTGACTCTAAAGATAGTTATCAAAGGTTTATGGTAAGGGCATTCTCCAAAGGATTATCAGAGCAATCTAGCTGGTTTGATGGATGGACTGTTGTAGATGAGGCTCTGCCTACTCCGGTCGTTGCGGCTCACGAGGTAATAGTACCTTATAAGAATCGCTTTAAAAATGATGTTTTAATTGACGGAAGAGTTGCTGTAAGAAGCGGATCTCTAGGAGGTATTAGTTTTACAAACACAGCTAATTATTATGTAAATAGTATTAACTCTATTACTGGTTCAGACAGTACTCAGGCTCATTTAGCTTTTAGGGTAGGTACTGCAAACGCAGTCATGAATAATTTGCCAGAAAGGATGAGAATTGATAAAGACGGCAATATAGGAATAGGAACTACAACACCTATTTCAAAACTCGATGTTAATGGTGTATTAACTTTGAGATCGGGTTCAGTTTTTGTGAATTCAATCACGCCTGCGGTAAGTGTTAATGGTTCATCACAAACAATGCGCTTCGGATATAATTCTTCAACAGCTACAGAGGGATTCCAATTCTATAACTCAAATACTTCTGCTAACCTGATGATGATTCAAGGAGGTGGAAACGTAGGAATTGGGACAAATACCCCCACTACCCCGCTCCACGTAGAGAAAGGTGTTGCCGGGAATTACATTGCATATTTCAAAAATTCCGATAATGGTATATCTTCCAATGGCTTGAGAGTGGATGTTGAAAACAATAGTTCAAACAATACCGCACAGCGTTGGTATGCGGCCGGCACTGAAATTATGCGTGTACAGGCAAACGGTAATGTAGGTATCGGAGTCAGTTCACCTACCAAGCGGCTTGAATTAGGTGGTTCACGACCAATGTCTCTTGACCCAGCCAATGGTTCTATTAAAATAAAAGCAAGTGCGGGAGGTTGGGCAATGAACTATGGATTTAAAGGAAATGGTGATACTGATTGGGGAGGTCTCTGGGCTTATGGCACCGATGACGCCCTTACGCATTGGAGCATTGGTAAGGCATACACAGATAATTTTCTGATTGTAAAAAATAATGGACAGATAGGTATTGGAACTACCTCTATTCCAACCGATTACAAACTTGCCATTGGTGGCAATATAATAGCCGAAAAAATTAAGGTCAAGAAACGAGTTGGTGGGGTATGGCCGGATTATGTCTTTAGCCCTGATTACAAACTACCAAGTCTTGAATATGTTGAAGAATTTACAAAGAAAAATAGCCACTTACCCGAAATTCCATCAGCGAAAG
>CALRLS020000545.1:0-3812 GCA_943368815.1 Cyanobium sp. NIES-981 | reverse complement strand
CCTTAAAACGCAGAATGTGCACTATTTATACGCACCACAGAGCCATGCTGCCAATTTTCATGAGCCAATCATACAATTGCCTGCAATGAGTTTTCAGGAGTGGACAAAACAGATTTCAGCGCAGGTAAAAGAAGAGAATGCACCGCATTCAGTTATTGTATGTAATTCAACAGATGGTCTTCGGGCAACTGCTTATGATTTCAATTGGATAAATGATTTGCCTGACACCCAGGCTATCACCCTTATCATTGATGATTCACATGGCTTGGGGATTACAGGAAAAAACGGTGCAGGTATTTTTCAGGATATTTCAGTGAAATCTAATATAAGATTTTTAGTGGTCTCTTCCTTGCATAAAGCCATGGGTATTCCGGGTGGGGTGGTTTTTGGTGATGAAGAGATGATTGAAACATTAAGGCATACAGCATTTTTTGCCTCATGTTCCCCTATCGCCCCGGCCTATTTATACGCTTATGTAAAAGCAGATGAGATTTATCTAAGGAATTTAGAGCGACTGTTATCAAATATTGAGCGTTTTTCTTCACAATTGCTGTCAGCAAAATCGTTATTCAGTTTTCAGCCTGCCTACCCGGTTTTTTATACTCCCCATGACGGGCTTTATGATTATCTGTTCAAAAACGATATTTTCATTTATAGTTTTGCGTATCCTATTAAGACAGGTAAACCTAACACAAGAATAGTGATAAGCGCCTGGCATGATACTGAGCAGATAGACTTGCTGGCAGAGAAATGTAATGAATTTGCTGAGAATATTTTATAGGCACAATTCCATTGCGGCAATGTTACACAATTTTGAAACTTTGAATCCTTAGTGTACATTGTGGCAAATAAGTCTATCCGATTAACCAGATTTTATCCTCGTCATGCCCCTGTTCTTTCCATTCTACTAATACACGTTGGCTATCGAGGGTATTTACTTTCATGCCGGTATAATCAGGCTGAATAGGCAGATCTCTTACATACCGACGATTGATAAGGCATAATAACTCTATTTTCTCGGGCCTTCCAAAGGCCTGCATGGCATCTATTGCAGCACGTACCATGCGTCCGGTGGCCAATACATCATCTATTAGTATCACCTGTTTGTTTTCAATCACAAAAGGCACTTTGGTTTCATTAGGTTTTAGTGGGGAATCTCTCCGACGGAAATCGTCTCGATAGAAAGTAGCATCCAGATAGCCTAATTTGATAGAAACACCAGTTGCCTCCTGCAATTTCTGGGTAATGCGCTCCGCTAAAAATATACCACGGGGTTGTAAGCCTAAAATAACAGAGTTTGAAAAATCTTTATGGTTCTCAATCAGTTGCTGACATAAACGATTAAGCGTAATGTCAAGAAGTGGATTGGCTAGAATAAGTCGTTTCATACAAAAAATAATAAATGATGCAATTGTAATTGGGCGATTGCTGTGTCAGCTACGGGATTCTCGCTAAATTTTCGGAACTTTGCCAACAAATTTATTGACTCATTTTCTCATTCACTAATTCACTCATTAAAAAAAATGAAATATCTTATTGCCGGGCTCGGAAACATTGGTCCAGAATATGCTTTCACTCGTCACAATGTGGGTTTTATGGTACTTGATCGCCTGGCCGCCCAGAATGACTTTTCTTTTAAAATGGAAAGACTCGCTTATACTGCCGAGTTTAAACATAAAGGTAAACAAATACATTGCATTAAGCCTACTACTTATATGAACCTGAGCGGTAATGCTGTAAATTATTGGTTGCAGGCTTTAAAAATTCCGATTGAAAACCTTTTAGTGATTTGCGATGACATTGCTCTGCCATTTGGTAAACTACGCCTGAAAACCAAAGGTTCGCATGGCGGGCAGAACGGTTTACGAAATATTGAAGAAAAACTAGGCACGCAAAACTATAGTCGGTTACGCTTCGGAATCGGCAATAATTTTCACTCCGGAAGGCAGGTAAATTACGTTTTAGAGCCCTTTAACGAAGATGAAATGAGCCAATTGGTCGCAAGATTAGACCGGGCAGACGACATAATTACGGGGTTTTGTACGATTGGGGTAGAGCGAACAATGAATTTTTTCAACGAATGATTGTACTTTTTAAAGAATTTTTGTGTTTGTTTAATTTAGAATAATATATAAGTTGTATTTTTCTAAGACAAATAATGTTCTGAATTTTGCCCTTAAATGTTCACATTATTCCATTTACGCCTTTGTATAACAAATAAAATTAGAACAATGTTTGGCTGTAGGGTCTAACACGCATTTGGATTATATTAATTTTCGTTGTAGTTTTGCATCATCATCCACGAGAGAAAATAGAACAAAACAATGAAAAATTCATTTAAATCCGTTATATTTGCAGTGACACTTGGGTCATTCTTGATTTCTGCAAATATTGTAAAAGCAAATGACCGCGATTCAGCTAAGAGCGAAGTAATGTTGGTTAAGGGAGCTGAAGTTAATTTCGCTAACTTCATGTCGAAAAAGGCGAAAAAATTTGTAAAGACCGAAGATTGGGTTATATTTGTAAATGTTGTAAAAATGTACAACAACTCACCGGCCAGATTTATGGCATTGAGTACCGCACAAAAGGCAGCATTTAACGAAGCAGCACAGAGTATTGAAGCGAAAGTTTCAGGTTTACGTGGCGAAGAGGCAAAGGTTTGGAGAAGCAGAGTAGTAGCTACCACAAAAATCATCAATGTGCTTTGGAATTACCAATCAAAAGGCGGGTCAGTTGAACCAGAAAACACAGTAAGCCCGATTGCGGTTGAAATGTTAGGTCGCTAAGACCCTTTATTTAAGAATAAAATATTAAGTTTTTCATAGTTTAATAGGTTAGGGTTGAATAGATGGACGCTTACCCCACTGCTTCTGGCGGTGGGGTTAAGTTTTTTTATGGGGGTATGTAACAAAATTTTATTCTTTAAAGTATCAAAATGCAGGATTTTACTATTTTTGTAGAAACCTATTGAGAATAAACGATTTAGACTTTTGTTATGACAAACCTATACACTCTTTCAAATGAGAATGAAAGTCATTTGCATGAAGAATACTCAACCTGCCGTGAAAAAGTTTCTCCTGAGTTGTTGGATAATTTATTAAATCATCTAAATGATAAAGCTGAAGTTACATTTTCTGCGCCTTCAGGGTTCAAATCTACAAATTCTGAGTTTGTCGTTTCAAATATTCTTACATTAGGTAAATATTTAAGTGCATGGGAGCGATGGGATAATGAAAAAAAATGTAAAGAACACTTTGGTAAAAAAGGAGAACAAAGGATTCTTTTTGATGAGACGTTTGAGTTCGGAAAAAAGTTTAAATATTTGAATCTTAATAATGGACAAGCCGGAATGCCTAATTGGGGCGATTTCACTTTTGCCTTTCCTCTAACAAATTTTGAAGAGGATAAAATCGTTTTTTTAAAGTATAATAGTCTATTTGGCGAAAGAGATAATAAATCGCAAGGAATCTATTTTTTCAAGAACAATGCAGCTATCAATATTAATGCAGTGGCAAAAGATTTAGCGACTAGAAAAGATTTTTGTAAAATTGTAGTGATAAAAAATAGTAATGAATTAATTGAAGGAAAATCAGACTTTGATCTTTTATTATTAACCCCAATTGCTGACACTAAATATACAAACTATATAGAAGTAATAATCTGGCAAGATATTGAAATTGATAATGCAACTTTACGATATAAAAGGGAAGTCATCGACGCAATATCTAAGATAATTGTTTCAGATATAGGGGGGACTTCAACGAATTTGGATCAATATATGTTTAATATATTAGAACTACATAATTTAATGA
>CALRLS020000544.1:0-3822 GCA_943368815.1 Cyanobium sp. NIES-981 | reverse complement strand
TGGGCTAAAAAAGACAGAAGAAAAAACAGAAAAAGTGTAATGCTTAAAGAGTTGGCATAAATCCATTTAATGGTGCCTCCCTGCCGAACCATCCAATGCGGACTTCTACGTTCATCCGGGGCTTCGTCAGTTTCTTCCTTTTCTTCCATTGGCTTCGATTCGGTTGAGCCCTGCTGATATAGAAATATGCTGAACACCACAAAAATAAACATCTGCAAAAACTCACTTTCCCAGTTTTCGAAAGTCGCCGATACAAAATGCCCACTTCTCAGATATTCAATAAATTGTAAAGGCATACCCTTGTCCTCCAGTAATTCATTATTATAAACTTTCCATCCGGTCAGGGTCTGTGCCGCCCAGAAAATCAGAAAGAGTGCGAATAATGAAATAGAGAGACCATTCTTTTTTAGAAAAGACACCTTTTTCATGCTCATAGCTATTATAGATTTACTGATACAGCTATGAGCATAAAATAGTACACCATTGGTAGTTTGTAGACTTAATTACTCAATAAGCATAAGAACAGATAATTTATATAAGTAGACTCACTTTGAAAAGTGCAGAGCAGCTCGAAAAACATAGAAAATATAGGGCAAAACAGCTTTATTTATTAAATTTTCGTTAAAACATGATTTTTTTCGACCAAGAGCGCAATTTTTGTGTAAAAAAAGCTATTTTTATAGATACATACTAAACCCGACAAATTCATCTAAACCCATTGAAAGAAAAACAGAAGTTTTATTAGCCCTTGAAAACAAAACTTCGCCTCTATCATTCCATTGCTCAAATCATATTATAACTGAACTGATAAAGCCATCAGTAAAATATCTGAACTGTTTTTCATAATAAGACAGGGTCAGTTTACATTTTTACGTGCGAATCCCAAACATAATTTTTTATACTATAAAAGATCCAACAATGCAAGTTTCATTAAATGTAGTCTTGGCGGAAGACGACAAAGACTATCAGGAAATATTTAATAATGCACTCGATGAGGTAAACATTCCTACCCAACTCACAATCGTGAGCGATGGACAGGAATTAATGAATATCTTGAAAGCGCCCGGTTCTCTTTCTTATAATATTGTTGTATTAGACATCAATATGCCTAAAAAAAATGGCTTTCAATGCCTGAAAGAAATCAGAGATGATAAAAACCTCAACAGCACTTTCTCAGTAATCCTGACCTCCTCTTATGACCCGGTTGTAAAATCTAATGCATACAAAGCCGGAGCCAATCTGTTTCTGACCAAACCTGAGAATTTTGATGAATATGTAGAGACTGTCAGAAAAATCCTGACTTCCGACTGGCAGATGAATCTGCCGATATTTTTTTAAGAGAGGCGCTGACTAAACAAAATAAAAGGTCTAAATTGAGGGTCATAAACGAGCTTGAATAATATAATATGGAAAAAACACTTCAAATAACCAAATTGCTTAAAGGTGTCATATTAATAGTGATGTTTGGGCTATTTCTGACTAAAGTGTATATCTCTTGGATATATCTTTCACTTTTAGCGATTATACTTATCATCAGATACCTGGAAGTAAAAAAAGGTCGTTTTGACTCTGATAAAAGAAAAAATTAACAGCCCTATTTGTAAAAATATATCACCTATTTTTCAATTTATTGATTTTACCGGCAATAGACATATTCTTGCTTGCCCCGGGCATTTTCACAGTTATAGAAAAATCTCCTGAAATTGAATCATTGCTTTCGTTAGTAATAGTGAATTTCCCTGACCCGGTTTCATTCTCAACATTCTTTTTTGCATCTCCGAATCTGACTTGTGTCAGCAGCCCCTCTGTGTTCAGTAGATAGTCTCCTTTAATATGCAAGTAATACATTTGCTTCTCAATATTATAGCTGCCATCTTCTGAATACCAGATAAATACATCAAATTTTTTCTGAGCTATATCAACCTTTTGAAACTCGTAAAAGCCATTACTGCACAATTTCGTGCCATCAAGTAATAGCCTTATTGTGTTATCACCGCAGTTATCGGTGGGATTTAGATGAGAAGAATTTTTATTACAGGATAAAATCACAATGCAGACACACAACAGCAGAAGTACTTTTTTCATAAAACTGGGTATTAGCTTAATAGCCGGCAATATTAATAATTTTTACCATAAGCCAAAAGAATTTTTCTGCAATAGAATCCTTATCAAAACAGACCTACCATGACCCATATCGACAAGACATTTTCCTACCTCCAAAATACTAAACACCCGCTTCGTACTGTTATAAATACATACTGCATTATAAAGCTACAATTCTCCCCCATTTTATTTTTCCCTAAACAATGCGCTTGGAAATTTTTCCGGGCAATTATACATACCCTGATATGATACTAATGAACAAAATCAGCAACATCCGAGACCTGATAAAAGAAGCCTTGCAGCATCATGGGATAGATTATGAAGAAATTACGGCGAGCAGTACGGACGATGGTAAAACCATTGTATTAGCCAAAAAGAATTGTCCCACCAAGTTCGAAGATTTCATTCAGTTTATTTCAGAGCAGGGCTTTAAATACAACTCCTACTTCTGCCCTTCCCGTGAGCGGATTAAGATTGATGTATGTCTTGAACTTTGATTTAGCGGTCCGCCGCGCACGGCTGATTTTAGGATTTCACTGATTCAATAATCTTCGATAATCAATTTCGCAATCAATAGTGTCAATAAAAATCAATTCAATCAGCTTAATCAGTTAAATCAGAGTTCAGACTAACTCTTAAACCGATACAAATAAGGAGCCTTATTGGCTGCCCCTGTAAATTTCTTTTCAAGGCGTTCCAGTATATCCAGGTCAAGTATCATTTTCTGGAAATTGTTTCTTCTGAACGGTTTATCCAGAATCGTTTCGTAGAGATCCTGTACCTCTTTCATTGTAAAAGTTTCAGGCAGCAGGTTAAAGCCAATCAGCTTATGGTTCAGCATCAGGCGCAGGCTTTCCAGGGCTTTGATTACAACTTCGGCGTGGTCGAATGCCAGGGGTGGCAATTCCTTAATATCATACCACTCGCAGCTCTCATCCAGTTCAGAGCAAACCGGCACTACCTTATGAATATCTACCAGCGCATAATAACCAATAGAAACAAAACGACGCTCCAGCCACTTCACATCGTCGACAGTTAAACCAAGCTTTGCAAAAGTACCCTGATGAAACTCCATTATCTCATTCATCAGCGCAGGCGACGACCGCTCAAGACTCCCAAACACCTTGAATTGCTCCAGATAAATATCCCGTATGCCTGTCCGCTCGGCCAATATTCTCAGGGCAGCATCATCCAGACTTTCATTCTGCAAAATGAAGCCGCCCGGCAGGGTCCAGATATTTTTCTTTAACTTTATTTTAGGCAATAAAACCCGTAACTGTCGGTCATGAAATCCTAAAATAACACAGTCGATAGAAACCTGCTCTATATAATCTTCCTTATTAAGTATATTCATTTCTTGCTGGTCTGGCGTCTTGTAAAAATAATACAGAAAACCACTTTTCGGCTATTTTTCTAAATTGTGTACTATTTGTTCCCTGATTGATACAAAAATAGTCAAAATTTCATTATTGTCTAATTTTAAGACAATAAATCTTGTTTTATATTTTTTAAGTATACACATTTGTAGTGAAAAAGAATTTTGTCCTGATTCTGACCTATGAACTAAGCCGCTCTTCTTAAAGAAGAAATGCAAAAACTACAGGTCATATCTCAGGCCAAACTGATTTTTTCTGAGGTTCTCATTCAATAGTGCATCCAAGCTTTACCGGCAGGCCAATAAAGCCAGGCCAATAAGGCCGTTAGACTCAAATCAAAAAA
>CALRLS020000543.1:0-3824 GCA_943368815.1 Cyanobium sp. NIES-981 | reverse complement strand
TATTGGTTTTCCGAAAAATTAGGATTTTCCCTATAGATAACCGGGTTGTTAGGTGCTGAAGGGGCAAGACCTGTTTGTTTGCCTAAGATTCTGTTTACAGCGCCGGCATTGTTAGCCACATCATCAGCCACTCTAATTTTTATTGTACCATTGACATCAAGCGACGGTATGTCAGCATGTAACATTTCCTTAAGAATAATAATTTTTTCATTTCCACCTTTTTTGCCAATATAATTCTCAAAACGTGCCATATTCCCGAAACCCACAGGCAATTGCCCACATAAATCGGGCAAAGAAAAGTTTGTTATGCCATCACCACCATATTTATTTCCTATTATACTAAAAAGGGGTTCGAATTGTGTGATTTGTAAATTTTGCCCATTGCAGAAAGCCCAGCCATCGGGCGCATACTTACCTCCAAACATTTTTATAGTACCTATAAAATCCGCCATATTTTTTGAGATTAGTTATTTTTAAATGTACTAAAAATCATCATTTGAATAATGTACCAGCTTCAATTAATATGCTTTTCGATGATAATTTTACTCATCTTTCTTTGCTTTTCTCCTGATTCTGAAGTTTGTTAGTCTACAAGTTTTTTTTATCAAGCTGGTTTTAGAAATTATTTCTTATCATTTTTTGGGAATTCTCCCGTAATTGCAATGATAAAATTAATTGCAGTATATGGAGGCATATGCCGTAACTCTATATCCTTCTTATAGGTATTATTAAAATTCTCGGTTTTTAGTTGAAAATCCACCGCTTTTTCGTTCATACGGTTATTTTCATTAAAATGAGGATTTTCCTGATAGATAAATGGACTGCTGGTTTTTCCCGGGTCATTACCTGTTTGTTTTCCCAGGGCATTGTTTACAGCGTTGGTATTGTTAGCCACCCCATCGGCCACTCTGATTCTGATTGTACCATTGACAGTAAGCGCAGGGGTATCAACATGGAATTTGTCTTGCGGGATAACAATATTTTCACTTCCTCCTACCTTACCTAGATATAGAGAATCAAAATACTCCGGATAGCCGGAACCTATGGGCAAACGACAACTTAAATCTGGCAAAGAAAAAGTCTTTGCACCATCTCCGCCATAAGTATTTTCGATTACTGCGTAGAGCTGTGGATATTTATTAATTGATAATGTTTGTCCTTGACAGAACATCCAACCGTCAGGCGCATATTCACCGGCGAACATTTTTATTGATCCAATAAAATCTCCCATATTTTTTAGAGTGAAATGGTTTTGAATGAATAATCAGTACTTCTATCGTTTTTACCTAAAGAAATCTGATTATTCATTTTGTGAAAAGGGTGCAATCAGAATATCAAACCTACTGCCCAACTAAGTGCTTTGGTATGTACAGTAAGTATACCGTCGAGCACATTAGATATAATTGTCGTTGATAAATTATTCTCAAGGCTTGCTATCAAATAGAGTTGGTTGTTTTTTAGAGAGATATTCATATAAAGTGGATCGGGTTGGACAAAAGTGGGTGTTTCTCCCATCAGTTCTCTGATTGGCTCTCCATCGAATCCAAACATTGTAATAAAGTAAGCAGGTCTCTTTACACTTCCCCAGTCAGTAGCAGTAAATTTAAAATAACCGTTTTTTGAGACTTCTTTGCCATCGATAATGCAATTTATAGTAAAATGCATAGTACCCGAATTTCCCGTTCCTTTAACAAAAACAGTAGTTGAAGATAGTTTAGAGTAAACTACTAATCCTCCACTTTCATTTTGGCGAGGCTTAACTTCGTAAGGAGCGGGGCTATATCCGCGTCCATGAAGATAGGCGTACCAGTCCTGTTTTTTCTCAATCTCAAAACGAGTAACCGTAAAAGTGGAATTTGGTGGTAGACCGGTAAGATAAAGTTCTTGAGAAATAGTTCCTACTGCCATAATACTCGGGGTTTAAAGGTTAAAAAATGTGATGTAATTTACTTTTTGTTCTTAATTTATAATTAAGCTAAAGTGCCCACCGCCCAGTTGAATGTTTTGGTGGGAACTGTGATGACACCGTTTAGTACAGCTGATATAATTTGGGTAGACAGGTTGTTCTGGGTACTGGCTATCATATACAAATGATTGTCTTTTAAGGCGATACTCATATAATAAGGGTCTGACTTACTTAAAAACGGTGTTTTTCCTTTTAGTTCTTTTACGGATTCTCTTTCAAATCCAAACAATCCGATGTAATAGGCAGGTCGGCCTATTTTTGGCCAGTCTGTAGTGGTAAATTTAAAATATCCTTTTTTGGATATTGTCTCGCCATTTACATTAAAACTTACAGTAAAGTATAATTTGCATGAAGCACCTGTTCCGGAAACAAATACATATTTTGTCGATAATTTTGAGCGGGCAATCATACCTCCTTTTTCGTTTTCAACAGGTGTAACTTCATAGGGCGCTTGCTTTCCAGAATTCCCTTCCAGCCTGGCATAGCAGTCTTTTTGTTCTTTAATTTCGAAACTGATAACAGTAAAAGCACAATTCTCTGGCATTGAGCTAAGATAAAGTTCCTTTGTGATAGTACCGATTGCCATAATAATCTGAGGCTGGTGTTTAATAAAAGATTTCCAGGTTTTTTTCTGCCAGACCTTCGAAGCATGCGCTTTCTGATTTGCAATGGCAAAGAAATTGAGTGGAAATTGAAAAAAATAATTATGTATGTTCCGTTTTCAGTAAATGGAACATACTTTTAAGGATTGAAAAAAATGTTACTTAGTTATGAGTGAAATTTGGAAGGATTGATGAGGACAAATTTTGAAAAAAAATAGTATCCTGTCGAATTAAGAACCTGTATCATTTGCAATGCCTTTTAATCAGCTGATTTAGTTCTGGTTTTTTTGAAATGCATTACTTTAAAGAAGCATAATAATTAAGATTCTTTTTTTTAATGACTTTAAACACAAAATGGTGTATATAGTAAAAGTTAATTGAAATAAAGATCTGAGACAATTTTATAATGTTTTTTATAAAAAAGCCCCGAATAAAATTTCATAAACTTTGACTGATTTTAATGTTTTATTATTAAGAAATAGTACTTTTTTATCAAGAGGAGGTATTTATTAATAAAAAACAATATTTGATTTAATATTTAATTTTTTATTAAATCATAATTTCCGAAATTTGCGAAAATTTAAACCCCTAAACACAAAGTAGATTAGTGTATGAGAAACCCTTCTAAATTTTTATTTTTTATTGCAGTAGCTGTTTTTATGTCGTCGTGTGTGGCGAAAAAAAAATATGCGGGCCTTCAACAACAGTTGGAAAAATCACAGGCTGAATTAGTAAAATGTGGTGACACGGTACAGGATTTCAAGGATCGTTTGGCTAAAACTGAACAGGAAAGAGAAAGCTTACGCACAGCTGGCGCAAGTGATGTGCAACAACGTGATGCGCAAATCAAAGATTTGAGAGATCAGATTAATGACCTGAAAAGCCTTCGTGACAAACAAATGGAACAGGTGGGTAATCTGACTGTTCTTTCTAAAGCAGCTAACGATAATATTGACAAAACTTTAGGTCAATTAGAAAAGAAAGATAAATATATTCATTTATTACAGGCAGCAAGAACTAAAACTGACTCTATTAACTTAGCCCTGGCTGTAAATCTAACCCGTGTGCTGAGTGCAGGTATTGAAGAGAAAGACGTAGAGATTAAAGTTGATAAAACTGTTGTAATGGTGAATATCTCTGATAAGATGTTGTTCGCAAGTGGTAGTTTCAAACTTTCAACCAGAGCAAATGAAGTATTAGGTAAAATTGCACAGATTATTCAATCCCGTCCGGATCTTGAAGTAATGATTGAGGGG
>CALRLS020000542.1:0-3826 GCA_943368815.1 Cyanobium sp. NIES-981 | reverse complement strand
AATCCCTTGCTTTAGAGCTTCTACTTGATGATGATAGAGATTATAATTTCCAAATACTTTTTGAAGATTACCATTTATAAGATTTTGTGATGATAACTCTGAAAGTGATTCTCCAAGCTGATATGAAGGATTAAACTGTATCAGTGGTTCTTTTATAAAGCGTCCCTGTTTTAATTCGTCTTCTACACACTGTTTGACTTTTTCATCTTTGATATTAATAAACGAATCTATGTAGGATTTGTAATCATTTATTATTGAGTTATGCAGTTCGAAAATATTCATTTCTGTTGTAGGTTAAGTTATAGCTTATATTACAGAATTTGTACTGGAAATAATCTAATAGCGTTTTATAATTTGATGTTTACTTCAGCTTACTAATAAATTCTTCGATGGCTTCTCGCTTATCTCGGCGAGCGGCATAACGAAGCAGTTTGCTACGATTAATATTATAGTTTTTAAATGATGTTTCAAATATTGTGCTTAGGTCATAGCCGAGTGGCTGAAAATACTGCTCAAAATCAAACCAGATATTGACCAAAATTGCTTCAATTGTGGGCATAATGAAGTCATTTTGGGTAGTTGTTGGCATTTGGGAAATAATAGGCAGTAATATAACCGCCTCTGGTTGTGGCAGCACATAGCGAGCCGTAATTTCACGGTCAGGATTCAAGAAAACAGGTTTGCTGAAATGCTGTAAATCAGAAAATAGATTTTCTAAATCAGTTTTTGGGGCTAAAATAAAAATCCATGATTTCTCGGAGGTTTTTTGCAGTAAATTGTCTAATACCGAGGTATCCCAAATAATGAGTTCGGGGTATGTTTTCTTATCAATCTTATTACAAAATCTCTTGGATTTAAGACTCAACGAAGGCTCAAACTCAGGCATAAAAACCAAAGAATATAGCCCTCTACCTACCTGAAAGATGGTTTTCTCGTTTTTGAGTTGATTGATTTTCCATGCAATAGTTTTTTCAGAAAGCTCTGGGTACAAGCCAGTAAGAATAGTCACAATATCTTTTGTATGAAAGACATTGGTTTGACTAAAAGCCTCTTTTATGGTGTCTGAAAGGTTGAATACTTGCATAGACAACAAAGGTTATGAATTTGTTTTTTATTTCAAAACTTTGTCAAGTTTATTTATTATTCGGCAAAAATTTGATTTAAAATCACCAAAGTACCGAATAATAAAAATGGGAGTTTGAATATATGGTTTCAAGACAAAAGTCTTTATTTTTGATTTTATAAATAATAAACCTTAGAAATCATGAAAAATCTTAAATTATTATTTTTTTGTTTTATTAACCTCAGTGCTTACAGCCAAACCATTCTTATTTCAGAAACATCATTTCAAAAACTCTATGATAAAGATTTTAGTGCCTTAGTCGGCCAAGAAGGACTTGCGATTAATCAAATTATTGTAGGGATAAATAAGCCCAAAATAGAGATTAGTCAAGTTTATAAAATATTTACCATAAGGCGTTTTCAAATTCCTTTATTTACAATAAACCCATATGTGAAGGGAAATTTAAATTCTGATGGTAACCTTGATGTTTTTAAAGGCGATAAGGTTAATTCAGAATTAAGTTATGGAGCAAAATTGATTATTAATCCATTTGGAATGAAGTATGGATTTAATTCACCAACTGGATATTTTTTTAATCAAAGTGATGGAGCTCTATTAACAACAAGAAGGACAGCCATTAATACTATCGTTCAAGATATAATGGCGTTAACAAACAAATTAGCTGCATTTGGTGCTTTTGCAGGGCTTTCAAATGAAGACAAAAACAAGTTTTTAGATACGCAAGAAAAATTAAATGAGCTTAATTTAATAGCTCTTAATCCTAAAAAAAGCAAGAAATACATGGAAGATAAATTATATGAGGTAGAAAAAGATGCCAAATGGAACTCGAAACATTATTTCTTTATTAGTTTTAATTTTAATAGGGGTGTAAAGAATGCAAAGTTTTTTCAGAATAATACTTTTACGAGTGATTTGCTTGATAATTATTCTGTAAATGGAACTCCAACGTTTAACTATACCTGTGTTAGTATGAAACGTGGCTTCACTTTTAATGCTTTTCTGAGTTTTGATAAACTAAAAACCAATAGTATTTTTGATGCAACTGCTAAGGATTTTGTTGAGTCGAAACAAATAGCAGGAGGAAATAATTTGAGTTCATTTGAAAAGAAAGAAACTGCCTACGATTTAACGGATATTACCGTAAAAAAGGAATTGACTTATAAAAAAACATATAAAGTTGGAGCAACTATTTTGGTAGAAAAACTAAAAAATTCTGGGTTTAATACAGAATGGGAGAGGAATCAAACTGACAATGTTTGGAACACCAAATTTGCCTTAGTTTTGCCCAATATCAAGAAAGAAAGTGGGAAAACATCACAGGCTAATTTTCAGATTGTTGCTTCATTTAAGGATTTTTATAATCAAAGTGAGAAAAATAAGATTAATACTCCAACTTGGAGACAAAAAGCTATTATTTCGATACAGTTGGGCTTGCCAATATAAAAAATCTGGGTGGTAGAATTAATTCTGCCACCCAGATTTTTAGTTAAGATTCAATTCATCAATACAAATCTTGTTTACATCGTAGGAACAGGTATCAAAATCGTATGGTACTGAATGTTTATACTGAATTTTGAAATGCTCGTTAAGTTCACGATAATATTTTTTTATCACACCGCTTGATTCAACTTTTAAGATTTGTCCTGATGTTGCGATTCTACCATGAATGTAATTTCCTTGTAAATAAGTGCAACCATACCCAATTAATGAAATAGCCACGAAAGAATCATGGATTCGTAATTCAAGATTTTTCCTTTTTTTAGGTTCTAGGCGTTCATAAATAGATTTGATTACATTGATGTTTAGATAAATTTGTGAACGAACGTCTTCTATTCTGTTGTACATCAAAATCATAGGAACTCTTTTAATAATTGCCGAGGAGTTTGGATCTAACAAAATAATCACAACTTTACAGTTACGGTTATTGATAGCATCAATTAATGCTTGTTCTAATCTACTTAATTCTGGTATCCAGATTTTAAGAAATTTTATGGTTGTATCATGGACATTATCAATAACAGTTTTTAGTTCGTCCATATTCAATCCATCCGAAACATCAACAATTCCACTTTCTATTACCCTATTCAAAAAAGTTGGTATATTTTGCTTGAGAATTTTCTCAAAGACAATTAAAATTAGCTTTAGAAATGCACCTCGGAGCATAACCTCATATATAAAGTGCATAACTAAAATAGATAAACATAGAACACCCAATGATTCTAACAGAAAAATGATGGCATGACTAAATGAGTTTTTCCAATGTTCTGCTGCAAAAAGAAAAGCAAAGCCAAATGTGAAAAGCATCAATATATATGGTAATAGATGCTTTAAGAAATTTTGAAATTCACGAGCGTTTTTCATTGTTTTGATGAAGTTAGGTTCTGTTTTTATTTCACTAATTTTAAATACTAATATGTTCTGCAAAGAACCATGAACAAGCGGTACCTTTTTTTATTAGATTGCTGATAATTAACTGTTTGCTTTTTTCATCCCATATTGTTTTTTGTTTGTCGTTTTAAAAGTATGAGAAAATAATTGTTACAAAAATTATATATATATACATTTTAATTATATTATTTTATGGATAAACATTTACATTATTCAATAGAAGAATCATCTAATTTACTGAATGCAATTGCGGAAAGATTCCCAGCTTTTTATCAAAAAAAAACAGGACAGATACTCAATGATTACCTTAAAACCAAAAATTTAGAGACTTATGAAGAACTGAAAAAAAAAGGA
>CALRLS020000541.1:0-3841 GCA_943368815.1 Cyanobium sp. NIES-981 | reverse complement strand
ATAAACACGAAGTAGATGTGGTATTGAGTGATTTGCATATGCCTGTGATGAATGGTATAGAAACGACAATACGCCTTCGTGAAAAATTTCCTAAGGTAAAAATAATCCTTCTGACGATGTCGGAAGAGCCCGCAGTAATAAAAGAAGCACTGGTTGCCGGAATCGATGGATATATAATGAAAAACATCGAAAAGAAAGAATTGGAGACTGCAATCAGGCGAGTGGTGAGCGGACAAAAGTATTTCAGCGAAGCGGTAGTTATGAGATTGGCACAGGTGCCTAATCAGTCCACTCCAAGTGGTAAAGACGAGATTAGCGAGAATATACCGCTTACGCCCCGAGAAATAGAAATCATGCAATTGATTATACAGGAATTAACCAACGTAGAGATTGCCGAGAAAATTTTTATCAGCCCTACTACAGTAGAAACACATCGTAGAAATCTGATGAAAAAATTGGGTGTAAGTTCTGCACTTGGGTTAATGAAATATGCCCTAAAGCATGGTTTAATTAAATAAACCTTTCACTATTTTATTCTTACAAAAACATGACAACAACGATTAACCCCGGCACCAGTTTTCTGTCGTCTCTAGGTATCGACAAAAGCAGTATTACTACATTGTTTGGCCAATTGAAACCAATCACCAAAGACACCTTGAAAAAAGCTTTGGGTATGGAGAATCCTTTAGCCCTTGTTGAAATCAACGATTCGACCGGTAAAGCAAAAACCTATTACATGGAAAGCGACGCCCTAGCAAACTCCGCACAACCACAAGCGGATTCGAATGGTAAATATCCTGCTGTTTATGTAGATGTATTTGCTGATGCACAATGCTCTATCAAAAAGAGACACGATGAGTACCACAAAATGCCAATCAGAGAGGCCCGTGAATTCAAAGAATACATGCCTACGTATACTCCTGAAGGTCATCTTTATTGATTCGTATTTTTAACTACTGAAAGATGTTACTCACTGCCTACAATCTTCCGAGTTATATTCTGCAAAAAAGTGCGGATAAGAGATTTTACATGTTGAGTAACATCTTTTCACCTGATAATGCCTGTTTAATCGAAAATATCGACGAAAACAATCCACGCAATACCTTGTTAAAATATTCCACCGGCAATCAATCTATTGTGTTTAAACAACCCAAATTTTTAACTAATGGTGGTACATGGTTAATAAGCAATGAATATCATTTCTATAAAGCCTTCCCAAATCTACCAGTTAAGTCTCAACAATATTCGTTCGATGAGCATTACAATGTTCTGGTTATGCCTTATCTATATAGCCTGACTGCGTTGGAAGAAGTAATCAGTTGTTCATCGAAACTGCAGACCTATGCATTTCAGGCGGCCAGCTCCCTGGCGCTTTTGCACCAGTCTTTACATAGAGAAAACAATCCCGCCGTCAGGAAGTATATGCAAGCCAATTGCTCTTATTCAGTTTCTACTTACGGGAACTTCATAAGTATTTTACAAAGGGGCTATAACCGGCCTCAGTTTCTTGATGAAATTGTATTTCCTGCATTAGCCAATATCGCTCCTACAAGAGCCATATTACATTTTTTTCTGAGCAACGATCATATTCTCAAATCGATTAATGATTTATCCGGCCAATGGACTGATAAATATCTTGTTCATGGAGATTTAAAAATTGAGAACCTTTTGCAGGAAAAAGGACAGGATATACTGAAATTTATTGATTTTGAAAACGTAAGTCCGGGAGACAACGCCTGGGATTTTGCCTGTTTCGTTGAATCAGTTCTTTATCAATTGCCTTTGCGGAGAGGAGCTACTCCCGAAAAACATAAGGAATCTCTCATGAAAAGGTTCTTTTTCTTTGCTACTTATCTGAATACCTATTGTGAGAAATTAAATTTTAGTGAAGATGAGCATAGGCATTTTCTACACAGGGTATTAAAATTCTGGGCTGTCCGAAAACTGGAGAAATTCAGGCTATATGATGGCAATTTTGATTACTTTCTCAAAAGCCTTGATGTGATTAAACATCTATTGCTGGAAACTGATTTTTATATGGAGCAAATCTATCATTCTACAGAAAAGCGATTTGAAATTTTTGAATTCTGATAAGTAAACCAATTGTATAACATGAGTTCAATAGCCAGACAACAGATTCAGTCAATTATTGCAGACCTCGACAGTGCCTACCATCTGATGATGTCAAAATCAAAAAGAGAGGAAGAATTATACGAAAAAAAATACGCTATCAGCGATTGGATTTATTGTCTGTATGCCAATGACGAAAAGGCAGAAAACAATAACCCGGATTACCAGGATTCTCTTGGATACCTGATTGAGCAATTTTACGAATCAAAAGATAATATTTCTCTCTGGGACAAACATTGGACCTATAATGATAGCTCGACGGTTTATGCTAAACGTTTCGGGAAATTTTATATCTCCAAGGGTGAGCAATATAAATTAGTCTCTCCTGAAGAATTTATCTCTTCATCTGATAGTACCCATCAGCATAAGTATGTGGACCTGAAAATCAAAAGAATAGAAATCTATAATAATTCCTGGTTTTACTTCAGAGGCAACAGGTATTTAGGAACAACATTTCTTACCCGTCTTTACTTCAATTTCAATTATGATTTTGAAAAGATAGCAGCATTTTCGAAACATTTATGCGATGAATTGAACCGCTGGCTTATTCCGTTTGAATATAAATTCGCTACAAAAAAAACTGAACGTTATGATAAAGGTGTGCTTTATAGTTCCAGAGATCATTATTATCTTGTATTTCATATTGTTAAAAAGTTAGTATCCGAGCCTAGTTACGACGGTTTATTTGATGAGGAGACTTTGGCTTTTACAAAAAAAACATCATTAAAAGGTATAAGTTTCGGAGAAGAACCACCTGTCAGAAGTTCAAGTTTTGGTCGATACAGAGCCGATATTATGGCAGATATTTATATCGACTATTATAAAAGCCTCAAAAACAATAAAAAAACCATCAGGCCAGCCAATTTTGTTCATAAAAAACTGGTTGCGTTTGGATTCAATACCAGAGATTTTTTCAGAAACCCCGGTACTAATTATCCCTACGACTTCTCTATATTCAACAGAAAAGTCAGCTACAGGAAAGAAGACGTGGCTTCTTCATCTGATAATTATCTCACATGGGCTCTTAATGCCGGAAAACTTATCTGCAAACAGGCCATTATAATTGAACAAAAAAACAAGGTTAATTGCTGTTGGATGAGTATTATTGAAGATGAGTTTCAACAGACCGAATATCGCTTAACTGACAATGGTTTTGATGAGGGCAGGCTGGGTATTGTGTATTTTTTAGGCAAGCTTTATAGTTATTTTCCGCAGGAATACATTTTCGCTGATATTTGTAAGATTGTATTGGCTGATATGCTATCGGCAAATAATTTCTTAAACGAAACGACTACACAGTACATCAATCAGATACAAAAATGGCTGAAGGTCAGAAAACAATCAACGGGTATAAAAAAACAGGAAAATCAATTGCTTATTGGTCCGGCAGCGTATTTAAGAGATAAAATAGATACTATAATACTACATAAAGCCAGTACTTACTCAATAGTCAACAATGAAGCGCCACAACCGATTATTAATAAAGGATATGCAACCATAGGTTTGATTTTGCTGGCAATCTATGAAAACAATGCAGATGAATTAGCACGTTCAGAAAGCTATTATTCTGAAGAAGCCTTCTTTAAAATAATTAATCAAACCATGTTTTAATTGATTGAATAAATCATTCTCTTTATAAAAGTCTGCCCTCTTCCCATAATAACTCAGGGACTCTGATAAGTACTTTTGTTCCATTATCCTTTTTACTGCT
>CALRLS020000540.1:0-3843 GCA_943368815.1 Cyanobium sp. NIES-981 | reverse complement strand
TCGCCGGTACGAAATGCCGAGCCTACATTATTCATACTCCTGACATCATCAAGTATCAGACAAAAATTCTTTTTCTCTACACCCTGAAACTCCTCTACAGATAGCCGATTCAGTTCCTCCATTTGTAATTTCCGCATAAAATCTTTTTTCTGCAAATTTATGATGGAATTGAGTGGATTTGAAAGGTTTTGTGGGGAATTAGTAAACGTTTTCTCTACTGTTTTATCAGAATAATATTCCCTTTATGAGTGATTTATCAATTTTAATGACCTCATTATGATTTGACTGAGGAGATTTCCTATTAGTCATTACATTAGCTTCAATAATAATTGATGTATCATTAATCCGTTTAAGAAACATTTCATTTATAATTATTTTTTTATCCAGACTTATTAAAGTCTGATCCTTTATAGTGCCATAATCAACATGAATTTTCCAATCTTCTATAAATTGAATGCTTTTCTCTGCTATATTTAGCCAGACGATATCTCCTTTTTTTGATAATAAGTTTCTTATACTAAGTACGCTCACGTTTCCTTTAATTGTATCAGCAAGATTTGTTCTGAAGTCCAGCCTGATTTCTTTTCCAATCAAAGAATCATTTACTGACTGAATAGGAGAATACTCAATATCCCATGCTCCTTGCGAATACACGGCATTATTGCTACCTAACAATACTATGATGAGTGATAGTTTAAAGAAAATATTCATTCTTAATTTATTTTCTTGTTTGGCTAAGTTTCAAATTCAGTTAGTGTGTCAATAGTTCATAGAACTCAGTTCTCCCAAAATCCTAGTCAATTGAATATAATTTGTACAAACTATTTTTTTTTTAATAACGGCTTTTTGAAAATCGCAATTTCTAATTTTTCATTTTCAGTTCAAAGAACGGCTATATTATCATTAGCTGGAAGCCTATTTGGCTATACATCCGTTTTAAAAAAAGGCTGACACCACTTTCATACGGCAATTCCATTGAAGATTTAAACTTAGCCCAACAGGAAATTATTTGATAAAAAATATTTGAAACACTTTTTGTTTCATAACGAAACAAGTCGTATGTTTACCATATCAGATAGCAACAAAGACTTGGAAAAAATTAGAAAATTCATTCAAGACCTTATCATTCAAAAGGCATATTACAAGCAGCTTTTAAGTGATATGGCTGAAAGTTTAACCGAAGAACAAATTGATGAACTACTTGACTAAATCAACGAAATTGAGCAATTAATCGAAAAACTTAAAAAAGGGTTGGAATAACCCTTTTTACCAAACATTTACTTATTATGGTAACAGAACAAACAATCGAACAAGATTTACAGAAAGGTCGTAACCTGATTAATCAGGTCAAAGACTTTCTTATGCTAAATGGTGAAGCAGTAATCTTAGATGAATGGCTTACAGTAAAAAGATACTGCCAACGATTCGGAATTAAAGATACCCAGGTTGTCACAAATTGGATAAAGCGAGGAATAATACCTCCTGAAAATGTGAGGGAGGTTGAAGAACTTAACGGACTTCGGCTCATTAAGGCTGTCCCATATAGGGATTAGAAGCCCAAGTTTTTTGATAAAAGCCTCTAACCTTGTTGGGGGCATTTTTCGTCTCTGTTTGGCTGAATCCATGCACCATAAAACTGTTTTATATTTGAGCTAAGGTTTTTACTTTTAGTGGATAATGCCCCTATTGAATCCTGATACTTATCTCAGAAAAATCAAAGATTTTTGATACAATCATTCCACCATGAAATTACTATTAATTTACTTGCAGTTAATAATAAGCCCAACTGAATTTGATAGATTCGTCAATGGATTTTCACCAAAAGATTATGTGGTGGTAAAGAAATTCCGTCAGTTACCTGTCAAATTCAGACGTTCAGTGAAAGAACTAGGAAAACTAAAGTTTGTAAAGCCTTCTGAATACAATTCAAGTGACCTTGTTCGCGGGTTAGAAATCAATCACGATAGGCGCAGGGGAGCTATTTACTTCGCTTACTCTGGCAGTTCGGCCATTATTCATTATATCCATGGTGGCAGAGGCGTTCATCAGCATGTTTATATTATAGGCATAAGTGCAGAGCATGGAAAATGGCACAATAATCTGACAAGCCCTAAACATGAGAATTTGATGGATTTACAAAAAATCCTGAAGGCTAAAGATTATTCGGAAACATACACATATGATTTATAAGACACCTGATAATACTTAGCAAAACAAGAGATTATCAAAAGTTTGCATAACAATATAAGACAATTTTTAAGGATTTTACGACGATATCTTTGATTTGAAAGTAATGAATGACGAAGATTTATATGCCTGAAAAGACTTCCTAATCATTGAATTGAATGGCCTTATCTAAGCCCCCCTACCCAAACTATCATTTATAGCAAGCCTACCGTGATTTAGCCTGGCGCCGGAATAGAGTAGCAGAAAATAAGTATTGCTTTTCTGAAAAATAGCGTTGTGCAAATCAGGGATAATAAAACATCATCCTGACTGAGAATTTAATCCTCTGTAAAAAAACAAAAAGGCCATTTCCAGAGTTTTTAAGGTATGCGTTTAATGATGGTGTTTCAAGCCGATAAATGAAGGCTTTTTCTATTCAGTCAACGCCAGTGCTTTTGTTTATGTATGGAATCAATAGTCAGACGCTGAAAAAATCTGATACCAGAAAGAATAATCCCGAAACCACAATGCCAAAAATCGTTTCTATCGGAACAGCCGTCCCACGGTATGCCCACAGGCAGGAAGACATCATGCGTTTTATGCTTGATGCCACAAATCCTGACGAAAAAAACAAGAAATTAATACCAATCCTATATAAGCGTAGTGGCATTGATACCAGGTACTCGGTTTTCCCGGATTTCTCTTTAGCAAGAGGTAACTGGCAGTTTTTTGGCAATAATTGTATAGAGCCTACGCTCGAACAACGTATGAAATTGTTTAATGAAGAGGTAGTTGCCCTATCAGAAAAATCAATCAGAGACTGTCTGCAAGACACCAATATACAGGAAATTACGCATCTCATTACCGTTACCTGCACTGGGCTTTCTGCTCCGGGTTTAGATATATTATTGACCGAAAGACTAAACCTGCCATCAGATATTATCCGTACTTCTGTCAACTTTATGGGCTGCTATGCTGCTATACATGCGCTAAAAATAGCTGATGCTTTCTGCAAGGGCAATGCTTCGGCTAAAGTACTGATTGTTTGTACAGAGATTTGCACCCTTCATTTTCAGAAATCAGGCGATGTGGATTCGATTCTGTCCTCTACCCTCTTTGCCGATGGTTCGGCGGCTTGTCTGGTAGTGGGCGAGCCCACTGCAAAAGGCCTGAATATTCAGCAGTTTTTCTCAAAAATCGCCCTGGCTGGCCAACCCGATATGGCCTGGACACTATCAGGCAATGGTTTTCTGATGACACTCACCAACCATGTTCCTAAACTGATTAAAGAGGAAATCGGTGCTTTGCTGACCAGTGCCCTGCAACAACTCAATTTGTCAATCAAAGACATAACCAGATGGGCCGTTCATCCGGGTGGTAAAAATATTCTGGAAGCCGTAGAAAGCTCCCTTTCGTTAAGCAGTACAGACCTGACCGTTTCTTATGATGTGTTGCGGAAATATGGCAATATGTCGTCGGCAACTATTCTGTTTGTACTCAAACAAATGATGCAGCAGGTCACATCTGCAAACCTTAAAGGCAATATTTTCACCGTTGCCTTTGGCCCTGGTCTTACTATAGAAACCGCCATGCTCAGGATATGAATTTCAGAAATCGTTCATATACACCCGAATTATTAGACAACGACAATATCCCAACCGAAGATCTTCGGCAAAA
>CALRLS020000539.1:0-3850 GCA_943368815.1 Cyanobium sp. NIES-981 | reverse complement strand
AATATAAAACAGAATTATTGAATAATTCTTATTAAAAACATTGTTGGTTAGCGCGCTTTTTTATCGCAGCTGGCTTTGCATTCTTTTTTGTCGGCTTCTTTGGCACATTCCTTTTCCATAGCCTTGTTGCAACATTTCATTTCTTGCTTTTCTTTTTTCTTTTTGTTTTTTCCCCAATCAAATGCATAGGCTGAGGCACCAATAAAAATAGTTAAAAAAGCAACTGTAAGGACACGAGACATTAAGGTTTTCATAATACTGATTATTTTTATTTGTAAAAAACACGTTTGGTCATGTCTAAACAAACACTATGCCAAATCTGATTAAGGCATCATTATCAGTATTTTTAGAAGCTGTTTAAGTTAATCTTGTTTCGTTCAAAATTTAACTTAAACAGCTTCTTACCTTGCCTATTGATTCAATGAATAAGAATGCGTAATTTCAGCTGAAGGAGATAATTGCGCTGTGGCTGAACAATACTTTTCCATCGAGAGTTTAATGGCTCTTTCTATTTTCTCAGGGTCTATGGTACCTTTAAAAGCAAAGTGTACATTTATTTTTCTGAAAGGCTTCATTTCAGTACCCGGAATCTGCTCACGGTCTCCGTCTACCGAAATCCTCAAGTCTTCAATTATCTGGCGTTGTTTTTTTAATACCAATATCACATCAATGGCTGTACAACCGCCCAGACCCATCAATAGCATTTCCATTGGTCTTGCACCGAGGTTATGGCCACCAATATCAACGCTGGCATCCATATGATTCACCACTGCTGATGTTCCTGATGCTTCAAAATGAAAGGCATCGTCTACTCTTACTAATTCAACTTTCATATTTTTATTTGTTGTAATGTCTGCTAAGATTCATTTATACATTAATGCTTCCTGGTAACCTTAGAATTTCATCCCCTGAAATACTTTGCCACAATGTACATAGGAGACGCGGTGACGCTCAGTCAATGTGACACAAATTATAAAAGCGTATAATCCTGCAAATATATTGAAACTGAGAGTACAATCTTTATATTATCTCAATAACACAGGTTTTGCTTATGAAAGTTTCCTGATTATAGCAATCTGATACCGCACGTTTCTCTTCTTTTCAATCCTCCATTCATTTTTGGCTACAACATAAGGCGATTAGGCTACATTCGTCTTTTTGTTATTCCGGACTTTTGCATCAACAAAATAACAAAAAAAATGAAAATAGTAGTAACAGGCTCTTTAGGCCATATCAGCAAGCCACTCACACAAGACTTAGTACAAAAGGGGCACACAGTAACCGTCATCAGCAGTAAAGCCGACAGACAAAAGGAGATTGAAGCATTGGGTGCAAAAGCGGCCATAGGCACTATTGAAGATGCTGATTTTTTAACAGCAACTTTTACGGGAGCAGATATTGTGTATCTGATGGAAACACTGGCTCCAAACAGTTTCTTCAATCATGATATTGACTTTGTAGCTGCCCTAAGCGAAATCGGGCATATTTACAAGCAGGCTGTTGAGGCATCAGGTGTGAAACGAATCGTTCATTTAAGTAGTATTGGTGCACACATGGCTACAGGTAATGGTATTCTGGCGTTTCATTACAATATTGAAAATACCTTGAAACAATTGCCGGAAGATGTTTCAATAAAGTACGTGCGTCCTGTAGGTTTTTATTACAATATGTATGCATTTATTCCAACTATAAAATCGCAAGGCCTTATTATTTCAAACTACGGTGGTGATGATAAAGAGCCGTGGGTATCGCACTTAGATATTGCGGCTGTTATAGCAGAAGAGATGGAGAAGCCTTTTGATGGCAGAGAAGTTCGATACATAGCCAGTGATGAAGTATCACCGAATGAAATAGCACAGATTCTTGGTGAGGCAATCGGGCGACCGGATTTAAAATGGCTGACAGTTAGTGATGAACAATTTTGCAAGGGTTTAGAAACAGCAGGCATGAGTCCTGCATCTGCAATGGGTTATACAGAAATGAATGCAAGCAGACGCGGGGATGTATTATATGAAGATTATAACAGGAATAAACCAACTCAGGGGAGAATCAAACTGACTGATTTTGCAAAAGAGTTTGCGGCTGTTTATCATCAAAAATAAATTATCTTTAACGAATTATTCCTGCGCATTGGCAAATTCAAAAATATATAGAATAAAAACCATCAGCGAGTTTCATCAGTTAAGAGGCTTGCAGAAACCTGAGCATCCGCTGATCAGTGTGGTGGACTATAGCCAAATCAAGCATTCTGCTGAACGTGAACAGTATAGCTGGGTCTTGGATTTTTATTCTATATCCCTGAAACGAAACTCTAGCGCTAAAATAAAATATGGCCAACAGGAGTATGATTTTGATGAAGGCATCATGTTTTTCATGGCTCCGGGGCAAGTATTCAATGTAATTACTATTGATTCAGATTCACCGCCAAGTCATTCGGGATGGATGCTCCTCATCCATCCCGATTTCTTTTGGAATACCTCATTAACGAAGTCCATAAAGAACTATGAATATTTTGATTATTCAGTCAATGAAGCCCTGTTTCTTTCTGAAAAGGAAGAAATAACTTTAAACAGTATTATTCAGAATATCCGACAGGAATATCATTCCAATATTGACAAGTTTACGCAGCAAATCATTATCTCACAGATTGAAACCCTGCTCAATTATGCCGAAAGATTTTATCATCGCCAGTTCATTACCCGCAAAAAAGCCAATCATCAGATACTTGACCGACTTGAAAAACTGCTCACAGATTATTTTAATAAAGAAGATATAGTAGAGAAAGGACTGCCGACGGTTCAGTACATTTCAGAATCATTGAATACTTCGCCGAATTATCTGCGCGGCCTGCTCAATATGCTAACAGGAAAAAGTACCCAGCAACACATTCATGATAAACTGATTGAAAAAGCCAAAGAAAAGCTATCAACTACCGATTTATCTGTCAGCGAGATTGCTTACAATCTGGGTTTTGAGCACCCGCAATCTTTCAGCAAATTATTCAAAACAAAAACCAGTCTTTCACCACTGGAATTCAGACAGTCGTTTAATTGAAATAAGAATCCACATTAATTATAATTCTTCCTTTATAACTTGTACAGGTAGCCCATCTGCGTCCGGACTTTCACGGCTTGGCCCTTAATAGTACCGGGTTTCCATTTAGGCATTTTCTTGAATGCCTCAACTGCTGCCTCATCACAACCAAAGCCAATCCCCTGAATTACCTTAAAATCGCCGGGGGTGCCATCCTCGTTAATGATGAACTGGACAATAACTTTTCCTTCGATTTTGTTTTCACGTGCTTCTTTAGGATAATAATGATTCTTACCGTCTACATATTTTCCAAGGGCTTTCATTCCTCCCGGAAATTCCGGCAGCACATCTACTTTAGAATAAACCGAATCCGGTTTTGGAGCCGGACTATTCTGTGCATTTATTTTCCCTGATAAACTTATCAATACGGCAATGGTGGCTATTAGATATTTGTATTTTGGCATAAATTAATGGTTTTAGAGGATAAGGTATACTTAAAATTCTATACTTAATAACAAATATAACTAATTAATTAGTTAAGATGGAGTCACTACTAATTATTTAAAAATATCAGCGACAAACAGTTTAACCACTGAGTTACACTGAGTTAGGCACAGAGTTTCACAGAGTGATTGACATCAGAATAAAAAAACTCTGTAAAACTCTATGAAGTACTCCGTGGTTAAAATCTTCATATTGATTAATATTTCTCATTACTTATTTAAATTATTCAGATTAATGAGTCTCTTTTTTAGTAATTTTAATACGAAATGCGAGCAGGATGCTCGCGCCACAAATGCCTTTCTTCTTTCAATTT
>CALRLS020000538.1:0-3858 GCA_943368815.1 Cyanobium sp. NIES-981 | reverse complement strand
TTTATTTTCTAACGAGCTGTTTAATTTCTGTATATCTGCTTTCTGCGTTTCAATGAGCTTATTTTTATTAGAAAGCCATTGTGTGTATACAGCACTAACAATGACCAGACCTAAAAGAGATAATAAACCTAACAACATCAGTCTCCTATTTGCTTGATTTTCGTTTAATACAATACGCATTTTAGCTACGTTTTCAATGCTTTTTTCATTTTCATAATCCAGCTGAACAAGCCTGTTTAGTTGGGCATTTCTTGTGGAATCTTCATTTAATCTGACTTCTGAAAAGTCACGATAATATTTGTAAGATAAACTTATATTCCCGAGCTTTTCATGAATTTCAGAGAGTGTTTTTGCCAGTTCTCCTTTCATTTGTGCATTAGTTTTTTCAATATTATCTAAGGCTAAAGTAGCGTATTTCAAAGCCTCTTTATAATTATTTTGCAACAGGTATACCTTTGCTATTTCGTTTCCAACAAAAGCAATTCTATCATCATAATTATCATTTATTTTCATCGCGGTTTTGAATCTCTTCAAGGCATCCTCATAATTTTTTAACTCTACCTGTGTTTTGCCTATATTAATCAAAGTTGCTGTTTGTGCTCTGAGGTTTTTTTTGGGTTTATTAAGACTATCGCACAGATTATAATACTTCAAGGCAGTTACATAGTCTTTTTTATTAAAATATAGAACCCCAATATTATTCAGACTCAACAAATAGTCTTCCTGGCTTCCTGATGCCTTACACATGGCCGAGTATTTTTTAAAATATGCCAGTGCAGTACCGTAATCTTTCATGGTCAGGTAAGAAGCCCCTATGCGCATATGAATGTACCTGATTTCGTAAGAAGCTTTTAACTGCTCTGCAATCACTAACGCTTTAAACCAGTGTTCTATGGCTTTTATGGTCAAAAACTGCATAAAATAGTGACGACCGAAGTTAATATACGTTTTTAATAAACCCGGTTTATAGTTATCCCTTTTGGAAATAAATAATGCTTTTCGCAGATAATGAATGGCAGAATCATTTTTAAGTGTGGTGTATTCCTTAGCAAGGTCACAATATACTTTTACCAGAGTAGTATCTATTGTAAAAGATTGCTGTTGTTTAGACAAATCAGACAGTACCACATGCAAGCTATCCACATTTTTTTTAGACTGTGCAAAAGCATTAATAAGAAACAGCCAGAATAAGGTCAGGAGGGTAAAATTTTTCATTCAGGCAATAGCTTAGATGATTTCGCACGGAAAATAGTAATTTTTATCTAATCTTTCTATACCAATGTAATAAAAAATACTGTCTGGACAGTAGACAATATACTATCTAGGCAGTATTGAACATATAGACAGTATATGAGACCTTTGTATTATTACTCCCGAAGGTTCCAAAATGGCCCTTGCTATGACTTTTACAATCAAACTTTTTCTGGCCGATAGCTATTCCTTATTTCTGGAAGGGCTATCCATTATCCTTAGCTCATCTGCAAAATTTGAAATCGTAGGCTATGCCCAGAATCAACAGGAACTGTTAAAGGGATTAAAAAAGAATTCGTGCGACATCCTGTTAATTGATTATAATATGCTTTTCCAAGGAGATATGCCCTTTCTTCGTGATTTAAAACGTAACTATCATAATAAAATCCTGGTTTTGCATGACTCAATCGGGCTAACTCAATTAAAAAAAATAGAAACTGATGTTAACGGTTTCTTATCAAAAGTATCTAACAGTTCAGACCTCTACCATAAAATTCAGGAAATTTTTCAAGGCAAAAAGACAATTCCTTCTATCCGGAATAAATACGTTTATTCTATTACGCCAATTCAACAGGAGCTCATCAGTAAATACCGGCTTACCAACCGTGAAGTAGAAGTAATAAAACTCATAGCGCTTGAATTCTCTTCAATAGAGATTGCCAACAAACTCTGCGTAAGTGAGTTTACGGTAGATACTTATCGCAAAAACATCACCCGAAAGCTCAATGCCCGCAATGTAGCCAGTATAGTCAATTTTGCTCATCGCTGCGAGTTGATATGAGAGACTTAAAACTGTAGAACTTCAAAATCATTTGGTTAAAACTAAGCCGGATGGTTATTTTCATTCTACCCCTTTGAAAATGGGCGGACGCCGCGCGGGGCAATTGGTCAAACGAATCTATTCATTCAATTATCTACACCGCAGTCAAAACTGATATTATCCCCCGACCATTTTACTATCTATTAAGATTTTTCTTTAAATTGCCCTCCTGAAAACCTGTACTTCAACCCATTCCGATAAGCGACATGAAACTCTTAAAAAAAATATTTTTTGGTTTAATAATACTCATTATTTTAATAGGAATTGGCGCCTGGCTATGGCTCAGAAGTTTCAAACCTGACCTGAATGCAGAATTGCAATTAAAAGGACTTAAAAATCCGGTTGAGGTATTGTATGATGATTATGGTGTTCCGCATATCTATGCGCAGAATGAAGAAGATTTATTTTATGCTTTCGGTTATGTTCATGCGCAAGACCGCCTGTTTCAGATGGAACTTGTGCGGCGCCTGGCAGATGGCCGCTTAGCTGAGCTTTTTGGAGAAAAAGCGCTTCCTTCCGATAAGTTTTTCCGCACTTTGGGCTTCCGTAAACATGCTAAGTGGACAATTGACTCTCTGGTAAACAAAAACCCAAATGCTCCATTTGTAAAAGCCTCACAGGCGTATATTAAGGGTATTAATGCTTATATTCAGCAAGGCAAAATGCCTCTGGAATTTTCGATAATGGGTATTACCGGGACTCCCTTTACTTTAGAAGACTCCTACATTATATCCGGCTACATGGGTTTTACGTTTGCCGAGGCCTTCCGGTCAGAATCTATTGCTACTTTTATTGATAATAAATATGGTGAGGCCTATCTGCAGGATGTCTGGTCGCAATGGCCTAAAGGAGAGCCTACTATTCCCGTTCAGGCAAAAGATTCTGTTGCTAAAGTAGCTCAAAGTCTGGCTTCAATGGCAAATCAACTGGCTATTATCGAAAAGACTGCACCTTTTCCACCGTTTCATGGGTCTAACGGGTGGGTGCTTAGCGGTACTAAAACAAAATCCGGTAAACCTATTCTGGCTAACGATACTCATATTGGTTTCTCTCAACCCTCAATCTGGTACGAAGCACATCTCGAATGCCCGGACTTTAAATTCTATGGTAATTTTCTGGCGGGCACACCTCTGGCGGCACTGGGTCATTCACAATACGGAGGCTGGGGATTAACGATGTTTGAAAACGATGATGTCGATTTTTTCAGAGAAAAAGCTAATCCGCAAAACCTGAATCAGGTCTGGTACAAAGACCATTGGGAGGATTTGAAAGTATATGAAGAAACCATTAAAGTAAAAGATGCCCCAGATGTAAAAATCCCTATTAAAAGCTCTCGTCACGGAATTTTGATGAATGATAGTTTTGATAAAATGGCCGACCAGAAAGACCCCATTGCCATGTGGTGGGTTTTTAATCAGTTCCCGAGCCATCTGCTGGAGATTTTTTATGATATGTCTCATGCACACAATGCCGCTGAAGCAGGCAAGGCTGTTAACACTTTGACATCACCGGGTCTGAATTTTATGTGGGGAGATACCCAAGGAAACATAGCCTGGTGGGCGGCAGCGAAATTGCCCAAACGCCCTCCTCACGTGAATCCGATGTTGATTTTAGATGGTTCTACAGGAAACGATGACCCTTTGGGTTGGTATGATTTTTCGCAGAATCCGCAGATTTTAAATCCGAAAACAGGTATCCTGTATTCTGCTAATAATCAACCTAATGATATGGGAACAGGGTTCGTGCCTGGGTACTATGTGCCGGGAGACAGAGCCCGACGCATTGAA